>CAZCWA010000025.1:0-10992 GCA_964502265.1 uncultured Myxococcaceae bacterium
ACTTGCCGCGCCGCGCGCTGACCGCGCCGGTGAAGGCGCCGCGCTCGTGGCCGAAGAGCTCGCTCTCGATCAGCTCGTGCGGCACCGCCGCGCAGTTGAGCTTCACGAACGGCCCCGCTTCCCGCCGCGAGTGCTGGTGCACCGCCCGCGCGACCAGCTCCTTCCCGCTCCCGTTCTCGCCGGTGATCAGCACCCGCCCTTCGGAAGGGGCGATGCGCCGGATGAGCTCGTAGATCCGCTCCATCGCGCCCGAGCGGCCGACCATCTCGAACTGGCCCACCGCCTTCTGCAGCTCGGCCAGCTCCTCCATCATCCGCTGGTGCTGCAGCGCGTTCCGCAGCGCCACCAGCAGCCGGTCGCGGCCGATCGGCTTCTCGAGGAAGTCCCGCGCGCCGAGCTGCGTGGCCTTCACCGCGGTGTCGATCGTCCCGTGCCCGGACATCATGATCACCGGGAGCCGCGGGTGCGACTTCGCGATGTGCGAGAGCGCGGTGAGCCCGTCCATGTCCGGCATCTTCACGTCCATCACCACCGCGTCGACCGGCTTGGCGGCGAGCACGTCGAGCGCCACCTGCCCGCTGGCGGCCAGCTCCACGTCGTAACCTTCCAGCACCAGCGCCTGTTTCAGCGTCAGCAGGATGTTCTTCTCGTCGTCGACCAGCAGCACCGTCGCGGCCATTCCGCCACCCTCTCTCGCTGTAACGCGGCACCTCTGCCGCACTTCCGGGCCCCCGAGTGTGTCACTGCAAGGTGTCTGCCGCGGAGAATGTTTGACGCGTCGATCCCCAGCGGTTTAGGTGGCCGCCGTTCACACGGGCATCGCGTGGTGCCTCGGGAGGATGTGCATGCGTCGCGTTTCTTTGCTGATGGTGGCCGCGGGGCTCGGGCTCGTGTTGACCGGATGCCCGCCCACGTACCCGACCTGCAAGAGCGACAAGCACTGCGAGGAGCGGGGCGAGGTCTGTGTCCAGGGCGCCTGTCAGGAGTGCGGCGCGGACACCGATTGCAAGGAAGGGTTCGTCTGCCAGGCCAACAAGTGCGTGCCGAAGCCCGAGTGCACCCCGGGCGGCAACGAGTGCGGCGCGGGCCAGGCCTGCAAGGGCGGACGCTGCGTCGTGCACGAGTGCGACGGTGACGCGGACTGCGGCGGCAACGGCCGGTGCCAGAACAACCGGTGCGTGAGCGGCTGCACCGACGACGCGCAGTGCCCGGCCGGCCAGAGCTGCCAGAACGGCCAGTGCCGGACGGCGGTGTCGCAGGAGGACCAGTGCTCGTGGGAGCCCATCCGCTTCGAGTTCAATGAGGCCGGCCTGTCGTCGGAGGCGCGCACCCGGCTCGAGGAGCTCGCGCAGTGCATCCGGTCGCAGGGCGTCCGCGTCCGCCTCGAGGGCCACGCGGACGAGCGCGGCACCGAGGAGTACAACCTCCAGCTCTCCAACCGCCGCGCGGAGTCGGTGCGCCGGTACCTCATCGACATGGGCGTGAGCCCGAACAGCCTGGAGACGGTCGGCTACGGAGAGGTCCGCCCGGCGGTGCAGGGCTCTGACGAGGCCGCCTACGCCGCCAACCGCCGGGTGGAGCTGAACCGCCGCTAGTCGCAGACGCCGGGGGCCGCTGCGATGGACGTGCTCGTGTTCGCGTGTGGAGACGGGCTCTATGCGCTCGAGTCCTCGCGCGCGGCCGAGGTGGTCACGCCCACGTCGCTGACCCCGCTGCCCGGCGCGAGGCCCCACGTTCGCGGCGTCTTCGCGCACAGAGGAGAGGTCGTCCCGGTGATCGATCTCGGCGCGCTCTTCGGCGCAGGTCCCCAGGCGGACCTGACCACGCCGAGGGCGGTGCTGCTCCGCACGCAGAGAGGTCCGTACGCGGTGCTCGCCACGCGCGTCTTCGGGGTCGAGTCGCACGACGTGGCGCCAACGCCGGTGGGAACGGGCGGGCTCGGGGCCGCGGTGAGGCCGCCGATCGAGCGGGACGGCGAGGTGCTCACCGTGCTCGATGTGGAGGGGCTCTTCGAGCTGCTTGCGGAGGGGCGCTAACAGCGCGACGGAGGCCCATACCCGGTGGCCCTGGCTGCTCGACCACGTTGTGACCTGTTGACCGGTCACATGGTCATCCCTATCGTTTTGAAATGTCGCGTCGCCGTCCTCCCAGGAGCGCCGTTCGCACGTCCGGCAGGAAGACGCTGAGGGCAAGCGAGTTCAAGGCGCACTGTCTGCGGATCCTCGATGAGGTCGCTGCTGGACAGGAGGTGGTGATCACCAAGAGGGGGACGGAGGTCGCGATCGTTTCGCCGATTGCGCGCCCTACCGGATCCTCGCGTGGACGGTGGAAGGGGCTCGTCGAGATTCAGGACGACATCGTCCACAGCGACTGGAGTGGCGACTTCGACGCCTCCTCCGAATGAAGGCGATCGCGGACACCCACATCGTGCTGTGGTGGTACTGCGACGATCCCGCGCTGCCGACCTGGACGGCGGAACAGCTCGAAGCATGGGAAGGCGAAGGCCAGCGCGTGGGCGTCAGTGCCATCAGCCTGTGGGAGATCGCCAAGCTGGTCATGGCCTGCGGTTGTTGAGCCTCGATAAGCAGATCAGGGACTCCGGGATGGTTGCGCTGTTCGAGCCGGACAGCTCGAGTCGCGGCTAACGCGGCTGCAGCGTCACGCGCCGCTCCACGGTGCCGCCCCTGGGGACGGTGACCACGAGGCGCGCGCGCTTCGTTCCGTCCGGCGAGGTCAGCTCCAGCGTCTGCTTCCCGGCGGGCAGCAGCGCGGTCACCGGCGTCATCCCCAGATCGACCGGGCCTGCCTTCACGAATGCCGGCGAGGTCGCAGTCAGCACCAGCGTCCCGCTGTCCGGCCGGCGGGCGGGTGCCTCTTTCGCGCCCGCGATGATCGAGGCCGCGGTGCGTCCCTTCACAGGCTTCGTCGTCTGTGCCGCGGCGGCTTCTGAAGCGGCGTCCCCTTCACTTCGCGCCTCCTCCTCTGTCGGAACCGGCAGGGGCATAGGCCCTGGCACCGAATCCGACAGCTCCACCCCATTCCTTTGCGCCGTCCCGTCGACCCCTTCCGCCCGCGCGGCGGGCCGCCCGGTGAGGATCACCAGATCCAGCTTGTCGAGCACGAACATGGCCACCGCGGCCACGATGGGAACGGCGATCACGATGCCGCGGCGGATCGACCTGCCGCGGGAGGCACGGAACTCGGGGGAGGTGAGGCGGGGGAGGGGAAGCCCCGCGCCCCGGGCCGCGGGCATCGAGACCTCGGACACGGACGAGGGTTCGTCGTCCGGCGCGATCCGGGTCTCCTCCGCGGCTGAAGGGGCGGGAGCGGCCGCGGCACCCCTGCGCTTCTTCGGCATCGGCTGCAGCGGCGGAGCGGTCCTGGGCGGCGCGGCGACGACGTGCGCGGGCAGCCCGGGGTCGGTCGGGATCGGCGGTCGGTCGCCTTGCCTCGAGGGCTCCGCGCGCGAAGGCTCCTCGGCGGCCAGGCCCTGCACCCTTTGCGACCACTCCTGCTGCGCCTCCGGGCCAACGAACGGCTCCAGTGCCTCGGCGAGCCTGAGCGCGGTGCGCGTCCGCTTCTCCCTGTCCGCGGCCACGCTCCCGAGCAGCACGTCCACGAAGGCGCGCGGCAGCCCCCAGACCAGCTCGTCCGGGTGCACCGGCGGACCGACCAGGGCCTGGCGGAAGACCTCCGCTTCGTTCTCACCTTCGTAGAGCGGCTGCCCCAGCGCGAGCTCCCACAGCACCGCGCCCAGCGCGAACACGTCCGCCCGCCTGTCGAGCGGCAGGGTCCGGACCTGCTCCGGCGGCATGTACCGCAGCTTCCCCTTCAGCCCGCCGGTCGCCGTGGCCCCGTCGTGGGTCGCGCGTGCCAGCCCGAAGTCCACCACCTTCACCTCGCCTGTGGTCGAGACCATCAGGTTGTGCGGCGAGACGTCGCGGTGGATGAGCTCGCGTTCGTGCGCGTGGTGCAGCCCCTTCGCGGCCTCGCGGACGAGGTACGCCGCCGCGCTCAGGCTGATCGCTTCGCCGGTGTCCCGCCGTTCGCGCAGGGCCCGGAGCACCGCGACCAGCGGCGCGCCCCGCACCAGCTCCATGGCGAGGAAGGTGTGCCCGTCGACCTCGCCCGTCTGCAGCAGCGCCGCGATGTTCGGATGGGAGAGCGTGCCCACCGCGCGGGCCTCGCGTAGGAGCATGGACACGTGCGCCGGATCGTCCGCGAGGTGCGGCAGCAGGACCTTGAGCGCGATCTCCTCGCCGCCCGCCAGCGGACGCGCGAGGAACACCTCGGCAGACCCGCCCGCACCCAATCTCCGGATGATCTCCCAGGGGCCGAGCGTTCTCACGCCCGCGACTGTACCGCACGTGCGCACACCGGGGCATGGAACGAGGATGACCCGGCGCGCACCCACCTCTAGGATGCCCGGCATGTCCCTGCTGTCCCGCAACCTGCTTCTCGCCTCCGCGACCACCGCGCTCCTGCTCGGGCCCGGGTGCATCTATCCGGCGGACCGCGGCCGCGCGCTCGAGCTCCGGGTCGACCGGCTCGAAGGTGACAACGAGCGCCTCCGCAACGAACTGGCCACCACCAGGCAGGAACTGCTCCCGAAGATCGACGCCAAGATCGCCGAGGTGACCGCGGCGCTGGAGTCTTTGGACCGGGCGGCGCGGCGCAGCGGCGCGGATCAGGCGGTGCTGGTCCAGAAGACCATCGAGGACGTGGCCACGCTGCGCGGCGAGCTGGAGAAGCAGCTCTTCCAGCTCACCGAGCTGCGCTCGCGGATGGAGACCCTCGACACGGAGACCGAGCAGAAGGTGCTGGCCATCCTCGGACCCGAGGCCGCCGCTCGCTGGGAGGCGCGCAAGAAGCTGCAGGAGCTGGAGCGGCCAAACGACCCGAAGCCGTTCCTGGAGCTCGCACAGACCCGGGCCCAGCAAGGGGACGTCCAGGTGGCGCGGCGGCTCTACGACGAGTTCGTGCGCAAGTGGCCGAAGCACGAGCTGACCGGCGACGCGGTCTTCGGCATGGGCGAGCTGTGGGCGCGCGAGGACAAGTGCCGCGAGGCCCTCTTCGAATACGGCAAGGTGATCCAGGAGCACCCGAAGAGCCGCTCGGTCCCGCAGGCGTACCTGCGCTCCAGCGAGTGCTTCGCCAGGCTGCGCATGCCCGACGAGTCCCGGCTGGCGCTGGAGGAGCTGGTGAAGGAGCACCCGAAGAGCGACGCGGCGAAGACCGCCCGCCAGCGGATCGCCGAGCTGGACAAGAAGAAGCCCGCCAAGGCCCCTGCGAAGAAGGGAGGCCGCTAGGTGATGACGATGACCCTGCGCCGCACGCTCACGCCGCTGCTCGCCCTGCTCCTGCTGACGATCGGCTTGCCGGCCTTCGCGCAGCAGGCCGCACCCAAGCTCACGATCCTCTTCACCGGAGACAACGGGGGCGAAGTCGCCCCCTGTGGTTGACGCCACGCACCCGCCGGCGGTCTGGCCAGGCGAAAGAAGGCAATCGAGAAGGCGAAGGGGAAGGGACCCGTGCTGGTGGTGGACGCCGGCAACGCGCTCTGGAAGCAGCCCGGGCTGTTGGGCGACGCGGACGCGAAGCGCGCGGCGTTCATCCTCTCCACCATGGGGAAGCTCGGCACGCAGGTCATGGCGGTGGGCCAGCGCGATCTCGTCCAGGGACCGGTCTGGCTGAAGACGCAGGCGGCGAAGGCGAAGCTGCCGCTGGTCTCGGTGAACCTGGTCGGCAAGGACGGAAAGCCGTTCTTCTCGCCGTCACACGTGGTCGAGCTGGACGTCTCCGGCGCCGGCAAGACGCGGGTGGCGTTCATCGGCGCCTCGCCGGTGGGTCCGGTGCCGCAGGATGGTGGCGTGAAGGCGCAGCCGGCTGCGCCCGCGGTCCTCGCCGAGGCGAAGCGGCTGCGCGCGTTGAAGGGGAAGGACGCGGTCTCGCTGGTGGTGCTGCTGGCGGCGGTGCCCTACGCGGACTCGCTGCAGCTCTCGCGGGAGCTGGGCGGCAGCGTGGACCTGATCCTCCAGTCGCACGAGGCGCGCGGGGCCGGCATGGCGCAGAAGGGCGAGGGCAACTTCGTGGTCCCCACCGGCGAGCGCGGACGGATGGTGGGGCTGCTCACCGTGCCGGTGGGTGAAGGCCCCTTGCTCGATGGCGCGGAGGCTGGGCGCGACGAGCAGACCCTGACCATGCTCGAGCAGCAGACCCAGACCGTGAAGGCACGCCTGGCGGCGGCGAAGGACGCGGACACGAAGGCCGCGCTCGCCCGCACGCTCACCCAGTTCGAGCAGCGGACGAAGGAGGTCCAGCAGCGGCTCACGGCGGCCCGGAAGGCAGGCGGCCGCCGGCTCGGCCTGGAGTGGTGGACGCTGCTGCCGGACGTCGGCGAGGACGCTGCCCTGGCAGCCGAGGTGCGGCGCATCGAGCCCCCGGGCAGCGCGGGCCACTGAGGGGCGTTAGGCATTGAGATCCAATCGGCGCCGCTGCTAAGAGCGCCGTTCCCCATGGCCGCCAGCACCTCCGTCCCGCTTCGGGATGGGGAAAGGCGGGAGGAAAGACACCATGAAGTCCGAAATCCACCCCACGTATCCCGCGGCCCGCATCTCCTGCGCGTGCGGCAACAAGATCGAGACCCGCTCCACCCGCGGCTCGTTCAACGTGGAAATCTGCGCCAACTGCCACCCCTTCTTCACCGGCAAGTACAAGCTCGTGGACACCGCGGGCCGCGTGGACCGGTTCAAGAAGAAGTACGGCTCGGCCACCGCCGTGGAGAAGAAGGCCCTCGCGGACAAGAAGGCCGCCGAGAAGAAGCCGGCCAAGGCCTAGCCGCTCGTTCGGCTGAAAACTTTACGCGGATCCGCCGCGCCTTAACGTTCACGCGTCCACTCGTCTGGAGGCGTGATGCGTTGGGAGATCGCGGCGGAGCCGCACAAGTTACGGCCGTCGCTCACCGAAGCGGAGTTCGCCCGCGGGCGCGCCTGGCGCCTGTTGCGCGGCGACTCGCTCTCGCTGCTGGAGAAGCTCGAGGAGGGGTCGTTCGACCTCGTCTTCGCCGATCCACCGTATTTCCTCTCCAACGGAGGCTTCACCTGCAAGGGCGGCAAGCGCGCCGCCGTGGGCAAGGGAAGCTGGGACGTCTCCCGCGGCGTGGAGCACGACCACGAGTTCACCATGGAGTGGCTGCGCGCCTGCAAGCGCGTGCTCAAGCCCACCGGGACCATCTGGGTCTCCGGGACGCAGCACGTGATCTTCAACGTGGGCTTCGCGCTGCAGCGGCTCGGCTTCAAGCTGCTGAACACGGTCACCTGGTACAAGCCCAACGCCAGCCCCAACCTGTCCTGCCGCTACTTCACCCACTCCACCGAGCTGCTGGTGTGGGCGTCGCCGACGTCGAAGGGCAAGCTCCAGCACACCTTCAACTACGCGCGGATGAAGGCCGAGAACGGCGGCAAGCAGATGCGCGACGTGTGGAACCTCCCGCAGACCGGGGACGAGGAGCTCACCGCCGACGGCGAGGGCCGGGTGTGGACGCAGATCGCTCCCCGCAAGGGCGAGAAGGCCCACGGCTCGCACCCCACCCAGAAGCCGCTGGCGCTCCTGGAGCGGGTGATCGAAGCCGCGTCGAACGACGGCGACCTCGTGCTCGATCCCTTCAACGGCTCCGGCACCACCGGCGCGGCGGCCCTCCGGCTCGGGCGGCGCTACGTCGGCATCGACCTCGACGAGCGCTACCTCGAGATCTCGCGCAAGCGCCTCGTCGATGCCGAGCGCGACGCGCGCGCACACTGATCCGCAGCGCGTCCTCGTGAACAGCGACGACGAAGACGACGCTCCCGGGCATTGGACGCCGGAAGACCTGCAGGCGCTCTCCGCTGCCGCGGGCGTCCGCGTCCTGCGTCTGCGTCCGGGTGCGCGTGTTCCGGACGCGCTGGGAGCCGATCCCCGCGTGGCCGAGGCCCTCGAGGCGGTGAGGTCCGCCGGCGGCCCGCGCTCGCTGACCGTGACCCACGACGTCGACTGGCCGGGCACGCACGATGGCCAGGCGCGCACCACCTTCACCCGCGCGCCCGGTGCCTTCGACGACGGAGGCGTCGTCCTCGTGATGTCCGTGGACACCACGCTGGAGCGCGCCCACGAGCGGCAGTGGCAGGCCCTCGAAGGATGGCTCGCGTCGCTCGGCGAGGCGCTCCCGTTCGATCTCTGGATCGTCGACCGCGCCGGCCGCTGCGTGTTGCTCAGCCCCAGCGCGGAGGAGCGGCTGGGCGCCGTGCTGGGCCGTCCCCTCGAAGAGCTCCCGCTGCCGGAGGGATGGCGTCAGAGCTGGCGGAGCGCCTTCGAACGCGCGCTGGAAGGCGCCGCATCTCGCGAGGCGATCGAGTGCAGCCTCGGCGGCGTCCCCCGATCGATCGTCCGCGTGGTGTCCCCGGTGCGGGTCGAAGGAAGGGTGCAGGGCGTGCTGGCGGTGGACCTCGACGTCACCGAGCTCAAGGACGTGGAGGCCCGGCTGCAGGCTTCCCTGGAGGAGCTGCGGCGGGCGCAGGACGGGCTGGTGCAGCGCCGCGAGCTGGCCGCGCTGGGCGAGATGGCCGCCGTCGTCGCCCACGAGATCCGCAACC
Organism: uncultured Myxococcaceae bacterium; assembly: GCA_964502265.1. Lineage (GTDB taxonomy): Bacteria > Myxococcota > Myxococcia > Myxococcales > Myxococcaceae > JAFAFL01. The sequence continues at coordinate 8,628 of CAZCWA010000025.1, forward strand.
CGCTGGGGGCCATCGCCAACGTGGCCGCGCTCCTCCGGCGGCAGCCGACCGGACTGGAGGCCGCCGAGCTGCAGGGGATCCTCGAGGACGAGGTGGCGCGTCTGGATGCGCTCGTCCGCGCCCTGCTCGACTTCGTGCGGCCGCTGGTCCCGGACCCCGAGCTGCGGCCTCTGGCGCCGGTCCTCGAGGATGCCCTCCAGCGGGAGCTCGCTGCCGCCGGCGCCACCGAGATCGACGCGCCCGGGCCCCCGGTCCGCGGGACGCTGCGGCTGCGCGTCCTGCGCTCGTTGGATCCGGACGTGGAGGTGGAGATGGACGCGCCGCTGCTGCGCGTGGCGATGGAGCACGTGCTGCGCAACGCCCTGCAGGCGCTCGCGGCATCGGGTGGGGAGCGGACCCTGTCCTTGAGCATCCGGAGGGAGGGAGCGAGGGCCCTCGTGACCGTCCGGGACTCGGGCCCGGGCATCGCCCCCGAGATCCGCGGCCGCCTCTTCCAGCCCTTCGTCACCACGCGAACCAGCGGCAGCGGGCTCGGGCTGCCGGTGGTCCGGCGCATCGTCGAGGCCCACCGTGGGGGCGTGAGCCTGCAGGACGTGCCGGCGGGCGGCGCCGTGTGCGTGTTCAGCCTCCCGACTTCGAGGTAGAACCCGCCCACGCATGGGCACCTGGGAGGTGGACACCCGCGGTTGGCCGGTCGTGGTCTACCGCCTGGGCGAAGGCGCCGCCGAAGCGGACGTGGACGCCTTCATCGCCGCCGGTGATGCGGTGCTCGCGCGCGAGGAGCCCTTCGCCGCGGTGCTCGACGCAGGGAGCCTGGGTGGGGTGGCGCCCGGGCTGCGCCGGCGGACCATCGCGTGGCAGCAGGCGAACCGCGCGCGCCTCTCCCACCTCTGCGTGGGCACCGCGTTCGTCCTCCCCTCGCCGCTGTTGCGGTTCATCAGCATGACCATCCTCATGCTGACCGACTACCCGTCGCCCTGGCGCGCCTTCGCCCACGCGGACGACGCCATCGAATGGGCGCTGCGCCAGTGCCGCCACCGCGTGGTCGCGCCCTCCCGGGCCACCCCCCGCTCGTAGTTCGTCGCGCCACCACGAGACGGCAGTTGTGTTTCGCCCCGGGCACGAAAGAGTGTGGCCCATGGCAGGAAACGACGTCCTCGATCTCACCGCCCTCGAACAGGCGCGGCTCATCCGCGCACGGCAGGTCTCCTCCGAGGAGCTGGTCCGCGGCTACCTCGGCCGCATCGACCGGCTGAACCCTTCGCTGAACGCGTTCACCCAGGTGCTCGGGCGGAGCGCGCTGAAGGACGCCCGGGGAAAGGACGCCGAGCTCGGGCGGGACAAGGACGCCCCGCGGCCTCCGTTCTACGGCGTCCCCATCGCGGTGAAGGACCTCAACTTCGTCAAGGGCGCGTACACGCGGCTCGGCTCGCGCGCGTGGCGGTGGTTCGTCTCTCCGTTCGACGACCAGACCGTGAAGCGCCTGCGCGCGGGCGGCTTCGTGCTCCTCGGCAAGACCGCCACCAGCGAGCTGGGCGCGATGCCGATCACCGAGCCGGACATCCACCCGCCCACCCGCAACCCGTGGGATCCCCAGCGCACCTCCGGCGGCTCCTCCGGCGGCGCGGGCGCGGCGCTGGCCGCGGGCCTCACCCCCATCGCCCAGGGGAGCGACGGCGCGGGCTCCATCCGCATCCCCTCCGCCTTCTGCCACCTCTTCGGCATCAAGCCCTCGCGCGGGCGGGTGCCGGATCCGTACGGGCGCCAGGACCGCACCGCCATCGCCACCGTGGGGCCGATGGCGCACTCGGTGGCGGATGCCGCCGCGCTGCTCGACGTGATGGCCGGGCTGTGCGCCGGCGTCGGCACACCGCATTGGGCGCCGCGCCCCGCCTGTCCCTACGCGGAAGGCCTCGCCCAGGCCCAGCCCCGCGCGCTGAAGATCCGCTTCACCACCCGCTCTCCGCTGGTGGACGCGCACGGCGAGGTGGCGGAGGCGGTGCAGCGCGTGGTCAAGCAGCTCGAGGCGCTCGGCCACCACGTCGAGGAGGGCCCGCCGCCCGAGGGCGAGCTGGAGGAGTTCCTTCCGGTCTGGCAGTTCCTCCTGTCGCAGCCTCCCATCCTCCGCCGGGGCGTGCTCCAGCCGGTGACGCGCTGGTTGCGCGACGAGGGCCGGAAGCTCCGCGCCGCGGACGTCCTCGCGCAGCAGCAGGGGCTCGAGCGCCGGCTGCTCGGCTGGTTCGGAGACGCGGACCTGTGGGTGACGCCTGCGGTCGCGGTGCCGCCGCCGCCCGTGGGCGCCTGGCGCGGGCTGCCCCCGGCGGACGCGTTCCGGCAGGCGGCGAACCTCGGCGCCTTCACCGCG
>CAZCWA010000025.1:11092-20264 GCA_964502265.1 uncultured Myxococcaceae bacterium
GCTGCCCCCGGCGGACGCGTTCCGGCAGGCGGCGAACCTCGGCGCCTTCACCGCGCTCTTCAACATCACCGGTCAGCCGTCGGCGAGCCTGCCGGCCGGGCTCTCCCGCGAGGGCTGGCCCATCGGCGTGCAGCTCGCGGGGAAGCCCGCGGACGAGGCCACCGTGCTCGCGGTGGCGAAGGTGCTGGAGGAGGCGATGCCCTGGCGCCACCGCCGCGCCGCCCCCGCTGCTCAGGCGCCGTAGCGCTGGAGCACGCCCTCCACCACCTGCGCGGTGATGGGGTGGTAGCGCCCCTGCACCCGCTCGAACGTCTGGCGCGCGCGATCCCGACCGTCGGGCCGCTTCGCCAGCGCGGCGTAGAGCGGCTTGACGAACTTGAGCCGCCCCACCTCGCCGAGCACCTCTTCCGTCGGCCCGAACACGTCGCGTCCCGACTCGAGGCACAGCTCCAGCCACGAGACGCGCAGCTCCATGTTCCCCGACCGGGTGAGCCCGAAGCGGGACTCCAGCGCGTCGAGCAGCGCCGGGTCCGCGGGGCGGGTGAGCGCATCGAGGTAGAGCTGCAGCTCGGTGGGCCGCCAGGAGGAGGCGACGGCCTCTTCGGGGATCCGGTCCTGCTGGGTGCGCACCTCCTCCAGCCTGCGCGAGCGGGCCGCCGGCGCGTCCTGGGGCAGGCCCGGCGCGTCGATCCAGCCTGTGACGTCCACCTTCGCCGCCGCCTCGGGCAGCTCGTGTCGGAGGAAGTCGAGGAACCCGTCCGTGGTCAGCACGCCGAAGCGGAAGGTGGACACATAGGCGCGCAGGAAGCGGTCGAACCGCTCGCGGCCCACCGCGTCCTCGAGGGCGCGCAGGAAGAGGTAGCCCTTCTCGTAGGGGACCACCGAGAAGACCTCGTCCGGGTCCACGCCCCACAGCTCGGTGCGAAGCCGCGTCAGCGCCGGCCTCTCCGCGAACTGCCTCAACGCCTCTCCGAGCGCGCTCCGGCCCAGCGCCGCGTGCAGCTCCGAGTGCTCCCGTCCCTCCAGCGCCTCCAGCAGCCGCCGCTCCGCGTACACCGTCCAGCCCTCGTTGAGCCAGAAGTGCTCCGCCGAGGCGTTGGTGACCAGGTTCCCCGTCCACGAGTGCGCCAGCTCGTGCGCGAGCACGTTCACCTGCGACCGGTCCCCGGCGAGAAGGGTGGGGGTGACGAAGGTGAGCCTCGGGTTCTCCATCCCGCCGTAGGGGAAGGACGGCGGCATCACCAGCACGTCGAAGCGCTCCCAGTCATAGGGCCCGAAGAGCGACTCGGCGGCGGCGATCATCCCCTCCACGCCCTCGAACTCCCACGCCGCACGCTCCACCACCGGAGGCTCCGCCCACACGCGCGAACGCGGCCCCAGCTCCCGCGAGGCGAGGTCCCCCACGCAGAAGGCCAGCAAGTACGGCGGGATGGGCTGCGGCATGGTGAACGTTTCGGTCGCGAGGCCCTCTGCCTGCGTCCGTCCGTCCGAGCGCGCCGCCATCAGCACCCGCAGCCCCTCCGGCACCGCCAGCCGCGCGTCGTAGGTGATCCGGAACGCGGGCGAGTCCTGCAGCGGGATGAGGCTGCGCGCGTGGATCGCCTGGCACTGGCTGAAGAGGAAGGGGTGGACGCCACCTGCCGTCTGCTCCGGCGACAGCCACTGGAGCGCCGAGGCCGCGGGGCCCACCCGGTAGTGCAGCCGCAGTCGTGAGAGCCGGTGGGGGACCGCCACCTCCAGCCTCTGGCCGAGCACCTCGTCCGCCGCGTGCAGCGCGAAGGGGAGCGGCTGCCCGTCGCCGGTCTCCACCCGTTCGAGTTGAAGCCCGCGCGTGTCGAGGTCGAGGCTCCCGCCGGCGACCTCGGTCAACTCCAGCGTGGCCGTGCACTGCAGCGTGCGGGTGGCGAAGTCGACCTTTGCCGTCCAAGAGACGTGCCTCGTCCGGCCCTGCTCCGCGTCCGCGTACGAGTGGGGATCCTGCCGCGCCATGGGGTCACTCTCCTCGTTTCAGCCCGCCGAGCCGCGCACGGGCGCGCCCGCCTCCTCCGGCACCGGCACCCCTGCGTCTCGCAGCACGCGCAGCGCGTTGGTGGTCTCCACCACGCCCTCGCGCATCCGGTAGTCGAAGGTCATCCGCCCGTCCTGCAGCACGTCGCGGAAGTGCACGTTGCGCACGTCCGCCCAGGGCACGCCGCCCAGCTCGGTCAGGGTGAGGTCGTGGGTGGTCACCGCGCCGATGGCGCCCGTCTCCAGGAGCAGCCGGAGGATCTCGCGCGAGGCGATCTGCCGCTCGCGGGTGTTGGTGCCGAGCAGGATCTCGTCGAGCAGGAAGAGCGCCTGTCCGCCGGCGGCCTGCGTCCCCTCGAGCACCGAGCGGATCCGCTGCACCTCGGCGTAGAAGTAGGACACCCCGCGCTCCAGCGAGTCCTTCACCCGCATGCTGGTGAAGATGGCCAGCCGCGACTGCGACATCCGCGCGGCGCGAACGGGCCCTCCCGCCATGGCCACGATCGCGTTGGCGCCGATGGAGCGCAAAAGGGTGGTCTTCCCGCTCATGTTCGAGCCGGTGACGATCAGCGCCGCCCCCGGGCCCGCCAGCCGCACGTCGTTGGCGATGGGCGCATCCAGCAGCGGGTGCGAGAGCGCGGTGGCCTCGAAGTGGGCGGGGCCCTCGTCGCGCACCTCGGGCCAGGTGAGCTCCGGGCGCTCGAAGGCATAGGTGGCGAGGCTGCACAGGGCCTCCAGCTCCGCCAGCGCCTCGAACCAGCCGCGGACCTTTGGCCCGCTCTCCTCGCGCCACCGCTCCAGCGCCAGAAGCCAGTGCAGGTCCCACAGGGTGAGCAGGTTCAGCCCCGCGTGGAGCTGGCTCGACTGGCGGGCCTCGGCGAAGGAGAAGCGGTGCGAGAACCTCCGAAGCCGCTCCGAGGCGCCGGCGCCGTCCTGGGGCTTGAGCCGCCCGGCCAGCTCCTGCAACAGCGGCGACTGGAAGGCCTGCGCCTCCACGGTGGCGAAGGTCTCGCCGAAGCGGACGAAGCCGTTCTCGCCCAGCACCACCCGCTCGTAGAACGCGTTGAGCGGCTTGCGCGTCACCGCCACGATCCCGACCAGGGCCAACAGGCCCAGCCACCACCACCAGCGCTCGATCACGTCGTAGCGGCCGAGCGCGAACAGCACGAGGGTCACCGGCGGGAGGATGAACCCGAACGGCCGCGCCCAGCGGACCTCGCGCAGGTACGGCCCGCCCTCGGCCCACTCCACGAACTTGCCCGGGTCCACCTTCTGCCGGGCCACCATCCGGCTCTCCACCAGCAGCGCCTGACGGAAGGCCACGAGCGGAGAAAGCTCCCTCACCGCCGCCTGCCGCGCGCGCACGACCTCCGGGCTCGCCGGCGCCGACAGCCACTGCGCCAGCCGGGCCTCGCCCGCCTTCGTCGCGCTCTCGTCGAGGAGCTGGAACAACGACCCCTGCCCGAACACGTCGAGGTCGGCCGCGTACGGGTGGTCCGCCAGCTCCTTGAGGAACCGCTCGCCCTTCTCCGGGAAGCCGTGCCACTTGCCGTCCAGGCGCTGCAGGCCGCGCGCGTTCAGGGCTGCCCGCACCTTCGCGCGCTCCTCCGCGGCGATCACCTTGCCGTGGATCCACGCCAGCAGCACGTAGCAGAGCAGCGAGCCGCCCGCCGCCCACCAGCCCCACGACGGCAGGCGCTCGAAGACGGTGACGCCGGCGAACGCCAGCGCGGCGATGAAGGTCAGCGCGCGTCCGTGGGCGAGGGCGGCGCCGCGGCGGTCGAGCCGTGCCGCCTCCTTCGCCGCCTCGGCCTCACGCCGTTCGTAGGTCTGCCGCGCGTCGTCGTTGGAGATCGAGATGGGGGGCGGAGAGCTCATGCGCGATGAGCGGTCCTAGCAGAGAGGGGGAGAAAAAAACCGGCCCCGCGACCTGTGCGCGCGAACGCACGGGGCGGGGCCGTTGAACCGTCGCCGGGGGAAAGAGCGCCGGTATCAGAAGTGATGACCTCGGCGGGCTACTTCTCCCGCGAGGCGATCTTCCGGAGCGCCTTCTGGTCCCGGATGCAGAGGATGCGGCCCACGTTGCCCAGCATCCCGTCCCGCTTCATCTCGTTGATCAGCGTGGAGACGAAGGACCGCGAGGCGCCCACCAGATCCGCCAGGTCCTGCTGGGTGATGCCGCGCAGGTCCATCTCGCCGCCGTGCGGGCAGCGCTCGCCGTGCGCCTCGGCCAGGGTGAGCAGCGTCTCCGCCAGCCGCGCCGGGACCTCCTTGAAGGTCAGGCCCAGCACCCGCTTCTGCAGCGCGCGCACCCGCTCCGCGTAGGCGCGGATGACGTCGGTGGCCAGGGCAGGGCGGGCCTCGAGCTGGGCGCGGAAGTCGCGGCCTTCGATGCTCCACACCTCCGCCTCACCGGCGGCCACCGCGAGCTCTTCGATGGCGGTCCCGTCCGGGCGGAAGAGGTCTCCGAAGAGGTCCCCCGGCCGCAGGATGGCCGTCACCGACCGGGTGCCGTTCTTGCCCACCCGCATCAGGCGCACGCGGCCGCTCTTGAGCAGGTACACGCGGTCCTGGGTGTCACCGGGGCGGTAGATGACCGAGTTGTGCGGGAACGTCTCGACCTTGAAGTAGCCCTTGAAGTCGAGGACGTCGTGACCGGGCTGCATCTTGTTCATGGTCACGGTCATCCCCGACGACGTGGTCTGCATGGGGACAATCACGTTGGAGCCGATGGGGCCGAGGGGGCGGTGGTAACCGTGCATGTGTGAATCTCCTGAGAGGGGAGGAGGGAAATCTGTGCGACAGCGTGCGCAGGCCCTTTCCACTTCTCGTGCCATCCAGCGGACGCTCCGAATGGGCGAAAATCCTCGTGGAGACGCGGACTTACGAAACTGAACTTCTTACCGAGGGTCCAAAGGTCCGGAACTGATCACAGATCGTTTAAACGACCTGTAGCGGTTGAACGAAACGTTCAAACCTCACGCTACAGTGTCGTCCGCTGAAGTCTTACGAGAGTGTTCAGCGGCCTCGGGGGCCGGCCTGGCCGCGATGCCGAACTTCTGGAGTTTGCGCTCCAAAGTAGGCCGGCTGATGCCGAGGATCTGACAGGTGCGGCCCTTGTGGCCTTCGGTGGCCAGCAGCGCGCGCTGGATGAGGAACCGCTCCGCTTCTTCCAGGGTGGGGATGTCGGCGGGGTCCTCACCCGGTGAGCCCTGCAGCCACCCGGCGGCGCCGCCTGCGCCCGGGCCCGCGTCCGGCGACGGGGTGGGCGGCTCGAGGTGGGGGAGGTTCTCGGACAGGAGCACCTCGCCGGGCGCCAGCACCACCGCGCGGGTGAGCACGTTCTCCAGCTCCCGGATGTTGCCGCGCCAGGGCAGCCGGCACATGTGCTCGAGCACCTCCGGCGGAACCCGCGTCACCCGCTTGTGGACCTTCTCGTTGATGCGCGCGAGCAGGTGGTGCACCAGGGCCGGGATGTCGTCCCGCCGCTGGCGCAACGGCGGCAGGTGCAGGGTGATGACCTTGAGCCGCTGGTAGAGGTCTTCGCGGAAGGTGGCGCGCCGGACCTCCTCAGAGAGGTCCCGGTGGGTGGCGGCGATGATCCGGGCCCGCAGGCGGATGCGCTTGACCCCGCCCACCCGCTCGAACTCCCGCTCCTGCAGGACGCGCAGGAGCTTGGCCTGCAGCATCGGGGAGAGGTCGCCTATCTCGTCGAGGAAGACGGTGCCGTCCTCCGCCAGTTCGAACTTGCCCTGCTTGGTGGCCACCGCGCCGGTGAAGGCGCCCTTCTCGTGGCCGAAGAGCTCCGACTCCAGGAGCGTGTCCACGATGGCGGAGCAGTTGATGCCCACGAAGGGCCGGGGCTCGTCGTTGGAGTAGTTGTGGATGACCCGGGCCACCAGCTCCTTGCCGGTGCCGGACTCGCCGGTGATGAGCACCGTGGCGCGGGAGGCGGCCACCTTGCCAATCTCCTTCACCAGCTCCTGCATGTTGGCGCTGGTCCCCACGATGTCGCCCAGCTTGAACGCCGGCGCCTCCACCGCCACCTGCGCCGCGCGCCGCGAGAGCTGCCGCACGCTGAGCGCCCGGTGCACCACCAGGTCCAGCGCCGCCGGGTCCGGGAAGGGCTTGTGGATGTAGTCGAAGGCCCCCGCCTTCATCGCCCGGATGGTCGTCTCCATGTCGTGGTGCGCGGTGACGATGAGGATGGGCGCGTCCCCGCAGGTCTGGCGGAGCGGTTCGATGATCTCCAGGCCCGAGCGGTCCGGGAGCATCATGTCGAGGATGACCAGGGACGGCTGCACCTCCTGCGCGGCCCGGAGGGCGCCGGCGGCGGTGGTGGCGGTGACGACGTTGAAGCCTGCGCCGTCCTGCCCCTCGGAGTCCTCGAAGTGCATCTTCAGGGACTCGAGCAGCGAGAGATCGTCGTCGACGAGGAGCAGGGTCTCCATGCAGGGGCTAGGCGGGGAAGGTGAGGGTGAAGAGCGCGCCTTCGTCCCCCAGAGGTTCGGCGCTGACGTCTCCGCCCTGGGACTGCAGGGCCCGGCGCAGGGCCGCCAGGGAGAGGCCCGCTCCGCGCGCGAGCCGGGAACCAAAGGGCTCGAAGAGGGTGGCGCGCTCCTCGGGGAGGATGCTGCTGGCGCCGTCACGGACCAGCATCGCCGCGCCGCCGCCGGGGCCTGGCCGCAGCTCCACCGGCAAGGTGGCGTCTTCGGGGAGGCCCATGGCCACGTTCAAGAAGAGCTGCGCGAGCACCAGCCGCAGCCGGTGTGGCTCCACCCGGACCCGGGGCAATTCCTCCGGTTCGTCGAACGCCACCTTGATGCGCCGTTCACCCAGCTCCGGCTCCACCAGCGACACCGCGTCCTGCAACACCCCGCGCAGGCCCACCACTTCGCCCCTGGCGGGCAGCTCCCGGGCGTATTCGGAGAGCAGCCCCAACATCCGCTCCATGGTGCGGATCTCCCGGTTGGCGATGGTGAGCCGCCGCGCGTCCCGCTCGGTGTGGTTGGGGTTTCGCGCCAGGGTCTGCACGGCCATCTTCACGCTGGAGAGCGGGTTCCGGATCTCGTGGCTCAGGGACGACGCCAGCTTCGAGATCTGCAGGGGCGGTGCCCCGGCCAGAAAGGCATGGGCGTCCACGACGGACGCCACCGCCAGGCCACCCCGCAGCGCGCAGGCCACCCTCAGCATGGTGGGCTCTTCGACGGGGCGGGCCGGCACGAACTCCACGACGTGCGCCTCCAGCCGCAGCTTGCGGTCCAGGTCCTGGGCCTGGTGCGGCGCGATGCCCAGCGCTTCGTGCAGGGGCAGCCCGACCAGCGCCTCCGGCCGCTTGCCGAGCACACGGACGCACGCGCCGTCCGCAGCGCTCACCGTCCCCTCGTCCTTCCAATGAAGTTCGCATGCGGCGAGCAGCTCGGCGTCCATGGGTGGGCGACTGTAGCCTTCGCGTTGCGCCCCGACCATGAACGATTCATCGGGGCTGGGGGCCCGGCGCCCAGCGGACAGACGGCCCGGCGCTCCTCCGGCGGCCTTCGGCCGCGCGGCCTTGCTAACGTGCGCGCCGGAATGACGCCCTCCCTGCGGCCGCTCTGGCGGCGCCTCCTCCTGCCTGGAAAAGGTGGCCTGCTGCTCGCCAGCGCGGCGCTGCTGTTGGGCGCCTCGGTGCTCGAACCTCTGTGGGATCCGGACCTGTGGTGGCACCTCGCGGTGGGCGAGTGGATCACCGAGTCCGGCCAGGTCCCCCGGCAGGACCCCTTCGCCCCGCCCGGCGAAGCGAAGCCCTGGCTCGCGCACGAATGGCTTTTCGAGGTGGTGCTCTCGCTGGCGCACCGGCTGGGCGGAGAGCCCCTGCTGGTCCTGATGCCTGCGGTGGCAGCGGCGCTGACCGCGGGGTTTGCGCTTCTGCGCGCGTCCGGCCGGGCCGTCGCGGCCACCGTGGCGGCGCCGGTGGTGCTCGTCGCGCTCTTCCCCACCCACGAGTTCTGGACGCAAAGGCCCCAGCTGTTCACCTACCTCTTCTTGTCCTGGCTTCTGTGGGACCTGCAGCGGTACAGCGATGGCCAGAGGAAGGTGCCCTGGCACTGGGCGCCCCTGGTGGCCCTGTGGGCCAACCTGCACGGCGCCTTCGTGGTGGCGGCGCTGGCCATCTTCGCGCACCTCGCGGGCGCGGGGGTGCAGTGGCTTGGCGCAGCGCAGCGCGAGGACCGCGGCGAAGACGCGCGGGCGCGCCTGCGCGGCCTGGCGTGGCTCTTCGGGGCGGTCCTGCTCGCCGGGCTCGCCAACCCGCGGGGCATCCACCTGTACGGCCACGCGTTCATGTACGCCTCCAGCGACTGGCACGGCGTGGCCATCCGGGACTGGCTGTCTCCGGACTTCGCGGACCCCCGGCGCATCGCCTTCGCGCTGGTGGTGCTGGCCGCGTTCGTCACCGCCGGGCTGACCCGGGGTGGCGCACGCGCCGCGGACCTCTTCCTGGTGGCGGGCTTCACCTTGATGGCCCTGCGCTGGCAGCGCAACGTGCCCCTGGCGCTCATCGCCGCGGCGCCCTTGTGCGCGGTCTGGCTGAGCGCGGCGCTGGGGCTGGGCAAACGTGAGCACGAGGCGCCGGTGCGGCCGCTTCTGGGCGGGCTGCACCTGGGCGTCCTCGGCGTCCTCGCCTTCACCTTCGTGGCGGTGCGTTGGCCCTGTGAAGACGGCGTCTGCGAGCGCGAGGGCAGCTATCCGCGGGCGCTGATCTCGAAGGTGCGCAGCCAGGGGCTGCCGGAGGGCCGGGGCCTCAACCACTTCGACTGGGGCGGGTATCTCTTGTGGCGAAACCCCGGGGAGCCCGTCTACATCGACGGGCGGGCGCTGGAGTTGGACCTGCCGAGGCTGCACACCTACGGGCGCATCCACCGCCTGGAGCCGGGGTGGGAGGCCCTGCTCGAAAGGGAGGGGGTGCGGTGGGTGCTCTACCCGCGCAAGGCGCCCCTCACCCGCGCCCTGTTGGCTGAAGGGTGGACGAGCATCGCGGACGATGAGTTGGGCGTCCTGCTCGCCAAACCCTAGACTGCCCCCTCCATGCTCCAGCGCCGGCTCGTTCAGGCCTTCTTGTTTCTCTCCGGCGCCGCCGCGCTGATCTACCAACTGGTGTGGTCGAAGTACCTGGGCAACCTGCTCG
>CAZCWA010000026.1:0-20159 GCA_964502265.1 uncultured Myxococcaceae bacterium
TCGGACGAGGACGGCGTGGTCACGCTCGTGGTGGAGCGCTCCGGCGCGCCGCAGAATCGCTTCCGGCCCTACGCCATCGATCCGGCGCTGGGCGTGTTGGTGCCGCTTGCGCAGGAGGTTCAGGCGGGCAGCCCGGGGCGGCTTCACGTCACCGCGTCGCGCGTGCTGAATGGGCTGGCGGCGGACCGGGTCGCCGGCTGGAGCCTGCAGATGACCTCCGGCGGCAACCCGGGTTCGCTCGGCGGCTGGTACTCGGGGAGGAACGGGAGCCACCACCCGCTGAATGACGAGCTGCTGGTGCCGGTCGACCGCGGCTGCGCCGACTCACCCACCGCCGGGCGCGTCGGCTTCGTCTCGAAGGCGAGCGGCATCTACTCCCGCCCCAACACCGCCGCGCAGTCGTCCGGGTTGTCCGCCGCGCACAAGATCGGCCCCGCGAACGAGAACCTGTGGGCGCTGGTGGGACTCGCCGGAACGCCGACGCAGCACACCCTCCGGATGACCGCCCGCTCCTGCGTGTGCTCGCAAGGCAGCTCGAGCTGCACCTTCGACGACGTGGTGGAGCTCGGCGCCACCGACGGCGACCTCGACCGGGTGTCGATCGCGGCCGCGCCGATGCGGATCCTCACCGTCTTCCCCTCGGGGGCCGGCATGCGTGAGAGCTGCTACGGGCTGACCTGGCCCGGCTGCACCTCTGGCCTTTGTGCGCAGCCGTCGGTGACGAGCGCGTTGCACCCTGCGGGGACCGAGCTGGTGGTGGCGCCGAAGTTCGAGGGCAACCGCGTGCTCGGCGCGCGCCGCGTGGGCACGGGCGACGTGGAGCTGATGCAGAAGGAGTTGAGCGCGTCGTGCAGCGCGCCCTGGGCGGTGCTGGGGACCGTGCCCCAGAGCGGCACCGCGACGCGCTTCCGGCCGGTGCGCCTCGGCGCACGCAGCGCGGTGCTCTACCTCGACGGAAGCACGCTCAAGGTCTGGTACCCCTAGACCGCGATGGGGCGGAGGGCGATGCGCAGCTCCTCCTCCGCCTCCTCGCCCCGCTTGCCGCCGCGCTTCTTGCGCTTGCGCTTGCGGTTCTCGAGGTCGCTGGCGTCCTGTGCTGCCGCCAGTGTGGCTTCCGACGAAGACGCCGCGAAGAAGGCGCGCGCTGCCGGTGCCGCCGCGGTCGATGCTTCCACCGGCGGGGTGACGCCGAAGAGGGACAGCGCGAAGAGGGCGAGGAGGGCGGTCTTCATCGGGGACTCCTTCGGGTTGACGGTGGGGGCTACTTCTTGAAGGACCGGACGTACTTCACCAGCCCCTCGATCTCGGCGGCGGAGAGCTTGTCCTTGTAGGCCTTCATCTTCGTGTCCGGGATGCCGTTCTCGATCGCCTCGCGGATGGCGGCGTCGGAGTGCTTCGACTGCCAGGCCTCCGTGGTCATGTCGTCGATCTCGTGCTTCTTGCCCTCCCGGGTGTCCGCCTTGCCGTCGGCGCCGTGGCAGCTCCGGCACTTGGCCTTCCAGACCTCGGCGATCTCCTCCGCGAACGCGGGCGCGGCGGTGAGCGAGACGGCGAGGGCTGCGGCGGCGGACAGGGACTTCAGCGTCATGGATCCTCCAGAGGATGCGGTCGGCGAGGACAGACGGAGGCCCGGGCCAGACCTTCAAAGTGACGCGTCAGTCTAACGGCAGCGGCGGCCACGTCTCGAATTACCTGCCTCGGGCCCAGCCTGCCCGCCCGGCGCAGGCCGGCCCCGGTGGTACGGTGCCGCGCGTGAACGCTGCGCGCGGCTGGCAGCTCTGGGTGTGGGAAGAGGTGGGGGCCCGGGTGGTCGAGGTCCCACCGGGCGGCGACGTGCTGCTCGCACAGGGCGCTCGGGTGCGGCTGGGCAGGGAGCCGGAGGCGGTTCCCGGGCTCTCTGCGGCGCGCGGCGCGAACGTGTTCCTCAACGACGTGCAGCTCCTCGGAGACGCCGAGCTGCGGCCGGGCGACCTGGTGCGCGTGGGCGCGGTGGAGGCGGTGGTGCGGGTCCAGTCGGAGGCCCGGCCGCGCACCGAACGGGGGCTGCGTACGCGGGCGGAGCTCGAGGCGCGGCTGGTGGAGGCGGTGGCGCGTGCGGAGCCGGTCGGCTGGGTGCTGGTGCACGGCAACGGCAAGTCGCTCGGGGAGACGCTCGTGTCGCTGTGGCCCCGCTGGCTCTTCGCGCAGGTGGGCCCCGAGAGCTTCGAAGGACTCGGGCTGACCTTCGACGCGCCGCCGGAGCTCGAGGCGCGCGTGGGGCTGGCGCGTCTTGGCGAGGACGCGTGGACGGCAGACGGGCTGCGCGCGCGGGCGCTGGAGCGGCTGGCCGGCGAAGCGTGGGCGGGCCTCGCCGAGGCGCCGGTGGCGGTGGATCCGGTGATGGTGCGGCTCGCGGCCTGGCTGGAGCGTGCGGCGCGCGTGGAGGCGCCGAGCCCGGTCGTCTTCTCCGGCGAAGAGGGCACCGGCCGCGCGCTGTGGGCGAGGCGGCTGCTCTCCTTGCGAGCAGGTGACGCAGGGGATGTGCAGGTGGTGGACGCGCGCCGGGGCGTGGCGGAGGTGGAGGCTGCGCTCGAGCGGGAGGGGCCGCTGCTCGTGCGCGGTGCCGATGGCCTTCCGCCGGACGTCGTGGCCCGGGTGATGGCGCGCGGTGCGTGCGCGACCGTGGAGAAGGTGGGCGCTTCGTGGAGCGGTGCCTCGGTGGTCCCGGTGCCCGCCCTGCGGGATCGACCTGCGGAGGTCCTTCCGCTCGCGCAGCGGACGCTGGAGGTGGCGCGCGGCTGGCTCGGACGGCGGAGCCTGGCCTTCGACGCGGAGGCGCGGGAGTCGATCCGGGAGCGCCCCTGGTACGGCAACGTCCGGGCGTTGCAGACGACGGTGTTCCTCGCCGCCATGGCCGCCGAGACCGACGAGATCCGCGTCGAGAACCTCCCCGAGGTCGAATCATCCGGGGCGCATGCCGCCGCGCGCGAGCCGGACCTGCGCCAGACCCTGCGCGCGGCGGAGAAGGACGTGCTGCTGGCGGCGCTGGGGCGCTCGCGCTGGAACGTGAGCCAGACGGCGCGGGAGCTCGGGCTGCCGAGGCGGACGGTGGTGTACCGGATGTCGAAGCTCGGGCTGAAGCGGCCGAGCTGAGCGGCGTTCGCTCCCGAAGCCTCAGGGCCAGAATGCCGGCGAGCGTCCGGGGCCCACCAGCCACACGCTGCGCAGGTGGTTGCGCGCGCTCTCGTCCGCGCGGTCGTTCCCGGTGGAGAGGGCGAGGAGCGCGAGGAAGCACCCCACGGTGACCAGCCCGGCGATGGACGTTGCCGCGGCCACCCGCTTCGACTGCGGACGGGGCAGCAGCGCCACGAACACGGCGACGGCGGCGATGGCGAGCAGCGCGACCAGCACCCATCCGAAGAGCACGTGCGCGCCGGTGAGAAGGCCCGGCAAGGTCGGCGGTGGATGGCCGTCGCGCAGCAGCGGGATCGCCAACGCGAAGAGCGGGTTCGACACCGAGTCGGGGATGTAGTTCACGAAGGTGGGCAAGCCGGTGGCGACGATCGACACCGCGGCCAACCCCGCGCCCACGCCCGCGGCGATCCGCGTCCAGGCCCTCGCGCCGAGGGTGACGGCCCGCCCGTGCAGCGCCGAGAGCAGCAGCCCGATGGGCAGGAGCAGGAACGGAACGAGCGGGGTGAGGTGACGGGGCCCCGTGGTCCAGCCCCACGAGTCGTAGGTGAAGGAGGAGGTGAAGTACGCGTAGCCGAGCAAGAGCGCGACGGTGAACGGGAAGAGCGCGCGGTCGCCGCCCTCGCGCAGGCGCCGGAGGAGGGGGAGGCCTGGAAGGGCGAGCAGCAGCACCGGCGAGAGCGCGAAGAGCCCTCGCAGCGGCGAGAAGAAGGAGAGGACGAACGCGCGCGGATCCGGGTAGCGGATGCCGAGGAAGCCGCCCACGTGCCAGCCCTGGTAGGCGGCGTCGTTGAGGTACTTGTAGCCCGAGTGCAGCGGGTGATCGAACGCCGCCTGGTGGTACGCCATCAGCCCGAGCACGAAGGGCAGCGCGCCCGCGGTCGCCAGCGCCACGGCGTGCCCGAGCCTGTTCAGCCGCGCCCTCAAAGGTGCTTCGCGATCGCGGAGCACTGCCAGCGCCCCGAAGAGGACCACGCCCAGCACCGCAAGCGCACCGGTGTATTCGGCGGCCACGGTGGCCCCGCACAAGACGCCCGCGCCGAGGAACGCGAGCACCCTCCGGCGGTCGAGCGGAGCGGTGGCGGGCCGTTCACGGAGCGCGCGCCAGAGCACGTAGAAGGCGGCGAAGGCCAGCACCGCGGTGGGCTGGTGGCTCATGAAGAGCAGCGAGTAGCTGAAGGCGAGCGTGCCCAGCGCGTAGGTCACGGTGAGCCCATCGGCGAGCAGCGGCGACAGGTACGCGCCGAGGAAGCGCCGCACCAGCACCAGCATCAGCAGCGTGGGCAGCACCGTGAGCACCAGCCGGTGCCAGTAGATGAGCGGGAGCTCGGGGACCGCGTGGGTGCCGCCGCCGCCTACGGCAGAGAGCAGCGCGTAGACCGGCACCGCCGCGACCGAGAGCAGCGGGGACTTGGAGGGGTAGTAGCGCCCGTCCTTCACCGAGAGGTCGCCCACGTAGCCGTGCGTGCGCAGGACCGCGTTGATCTCGAGCTGTCCATGGTCTGCGATCGCGCGCGTCTGCCAAAGGCGGCACAGCTCGTTCGGCGAGCGCAGGCCGGGGTGGTACGGAAACGCGAGGACGTAGAGGGCGACGACCGGCGCGTAGAGGGCGAAGGGGACCCAGCGCGGCCTCGCGGGGGAGGCGGACACGCGCGGTTGATAGCACGACGCCCCGTGGGCCAAACCTTCAGCGCGCGCGGGCCACCGCGAACAGGCTCAACCCCACCGGCAGGCGGACGAGCGACTCGGCGCGCGCGAGCCACGGCGCCACCGCGTCGTACAGCTTGAGCTGGAGCGGGGGCATGGTCCGCCTCCGCAGCACCCGCGCGTTGAGGAACCAGCCGGGGATGCCCACGAGGTTCATCCACTCGAGGTGCTCCACATCGAAGCCGTTGTCCTCGACCACGCGCCGCAGGGTGGACGGCGTGTAGCGGCGATGGTGACCCACCGCCTCGTCGAGCGAGCCGAAGAGCCACTCGTGCGCGGGGACGAAGAGCACCAGCGCGCCGCCCTTCGGCAGAAGCTCACGGAAGCGGCGGACCGCGCCGGCGTCGTCGGGGATGTGCTCCAGCACGTTGGAGAGGAGGATGGAGTCGATCCGCTCCTCCTTCAGCCCGGGCCAGTCCGCCAGCGCGACGTCGGCGAGGTAGGGCCGCACGTTGGGCGCGTCCCGGAAGCGATCCTGCAGCGCGTCCACGTACGGCTGCTCGATCTCCAGCGCCACCACGCGCTCGCGGCCGGGGGCGATGCGGGCGGTGATCGTCCCGGTGCCCGCGCCCACCTCCAGCACGCGGCGGCCGAGGTGCGCGTTGAACTTCTCCGCCAGCCAGGCGTTGTAGTGGACCGCCCCGTCCATGCGCTCGAGGGTGATCGCAGCGTCGTTGGGGGATGCGGAGATGGGCGTCGCGAAGTCGTTCATCGGGTCCCCTCATACAGCGCCAGGGTCTGGGCGATCACCGTGGTGATGGAGAACTCGTCTTCGGCGCGCTTGCGGCCGCGGCGGCCCATGCGGCGGCGAAGCTCCGGATCGACGAGCAGGCGTTCGATCGCCTCCGCCAATCTCCGCGCGTCGCGGGGCGGGACGAGCAGCCCGTTGTCGCCGTGCGCCACCACCTCGCGGCAGCCGGGGACATCCGAGGTGACGATGGCGCGGCCCGCCGCGGCGGCCTCGATGAGCACCTTGGGCAGCCCCTCCCGATACGACGGCAGGCAGACGATGTGCGCCTGCGCGAAGACCTGCGGCATGTCGGTCCGGTGGCCCCACCACTCCACCAGGCCCTCGGAGATCCACCCGTCGAGCTGCCCCTTCGTGAGCGAGGTGGGGTTGCCCGGATCCAGCTCGCCGGCCAGCACGAAGCGGGCTTCGATGCCGCGGGCGCGCAGGATGCGAGAGGCCTCGGCGAACTCCCCCACGCCCTTGTCCAGCAGCAGCCGGGAGGCGAAGAGCACGACGGGCGCGGTCGCCTCGGGCTCCGGCGTGGCGATGAACTGCGCCAGGTCCACGCCCGACCCGCGGATGAGCACCGTGTCCTCGGCGTCGAGCAGCCTGCGGGCGAGGAACTGGGCGCGATCGTCCGGGTTCTGGAAGATGACCCGTGTGTCCCCGTGCCCGAAGGCGACGCGGTAGGCGACCTCCACGAGGCGTCTTCGCACCGAGGCTTTGAGCCCCCGCGCGATGAACACGTAGCCGAGCCCGCTCAAGGCGCCCACCACGCGCGGAACCTTCGCGATGCGCGCGGCGAGCCCGCCGTAGAGGACCGGCTTGATGGTCACGAGGTGGACGAGGTCCGGACGTTCGCGCCGGAAGAGGCGGACGAGCGCGAGGAGGGCGCGGGCCTCGGCGAGCGGCGCCGCGCTGCTTCGCGTGAGCGGCACCGGGTGGAAGCGGAAGCCGAGCCTGCGGATCGTCTCGGCGCTCGGGCGTTCGGGCGCGGCGATCTCCACCGTGAAGCCCGCCTCGCGTGCGGCCTCGGCGATGGGCAGGCGGTGCGAGAGGAAGAAGTCCGGGTTGTTGATGACGAAGAGGAGCTTGCGCGACCGTCGCATCGTCGTCCGGGGTCAGCGCTGCGTCTGCGGCTGCGCCTGCGCGACGTACCAGTCCATCGTCTCGTCGAGCCCCTTCGCCACCGAGTGCGTGGGCCGATACCCGAGCAGTGACTGCGCCTTCTGCGTGTCCGCGAGCGAGTGCCGCACGTCCCCGGGGCGGAAGTCCTGGTACCTGGGCTCGGTCGTGGTGAAGCCCCGGGACTCGAGCCGCGCGCGGAGCATGGCGTGCAGCTCGTTCAGGGTGGTGCGCTCACCGAAGGCGATGTTGAAGACCTCGCCCACCGCCTCGGAGCCGGAGGGGACGCAGGCCGCGAGCAGGTTCGCCTGGACCACGTTGTCGATGTAGCAGAAGTCCCGGCTCGTCTCGCCGTCGCCGTTGATGACGCAGGTCTCGCCGCGCAGCAGCGCGTCGATCCACTTCGGGATCACCGCCGCGTAGGGTCCGTCCGGATCCTGCCTCCGTCCAAAGACGTTGAAGTAGCGCAGGCCGACGGTCTCCAGCCCATAGGCGTGGTGGAAGTTCTGCGCGTACAGCTCGTCCACGCGCTTGGTCACCGCGTACGGCGAGAGCGGCTTGCCGATCTGCGCCTCCACCTTCGGCAGGCCCGGGTGGTCGCCGTAGACGGAGGACGAGCTGGCGTAGACGAAGCGCTTCACTCCGGCCTCGCGCGCGGCGAGGAGCATGTGCACCGTGCCGTCCACGTTCACGCGGTGGGAGGTGAGCGGGTCCTTCAGCGACCGCGGCACCGAGCCCAGGGCCGCCTGGTGCAGCACGCGCTCCACGCCCTCGCAGGCCGTCCGGCAGATCATCTCGTCCCGGATGTCGCCTTCGATGAAGTGGAGCCGCGCCGCCGCCTCGTCGCCCACCGATGCGCGTACTGCATCGAGGTTGCGCCGATGGCCGGTGGAGAGATCGTCCAGCACGGTGACCGTCTGGCCCAGCGAGAGCAGGCGCTCGACGAGGTTGCTGCCGATGAAGCCTGCGCCGCCGGTGACGAGCCAGCGCGTGGGGTGCGCGCGGAGCTGCGACTGGAGCGTCTCGAAGGGGGACGATGCCTCGCTCATCACAGGCTCCAGTAGGTGATGCCGCGCTGCATCTGCGACGGATCGAGCGCGCTCTTCACGTCCACGAACACGCCGCCATCCTTCACGAGGCCCAGCAGGCGCTCGCGGGGCATGTCCAGGTAGGCGCGGTGGCCGACCGCCAGCACCAGCGCGTCGAGGTCCGCCAGCGCCTCCAGCGGCGAGAGGTGAAGGCCGTACTCCTCGTGGGCCTCCTCGGGGCTGCCGTGCGGGTCGTGCACCAGCGGCTCGATGCCGAACTGGCGCAGCTCCGCGACGATGTCCGGGACCCTGCTGTTGCGCAGGTCGGAGACGTTCTCCTTGAAGGTGAGCCCGAGCACGCCCACCTTCGCGCCGCGCACCGGAGCGCCCGCGTGGATGAGCATCTTCACCACCCGCTGGGCCACGTACGCGCCCATGCCGTCGTTGATGCGGCGGCCGGCGAGGATGACCTGCGGCTGGTAGCCGAGCTCCTCGGCCTTGGTGGTCAGGTAGTACGGGTCCACGCCGATGCAGTGCCCGCCCACCAGGCCCGGGGTGAACTTGAGGAAGTTCCACTTGGTGCCGGCCGCGGCGAGCACCTCGGTGGTGCGGATGCCCATCCGGTCGAAGATGAGCGCCAGCTCGTTCATCAGCGCGATGTTGAGGTCCCGCTGCGTGTTCTCGATCACCTTGGCCGCCTCGGCGACCTTGATGCTGGAGGCGCGGTGCACGCCCGCGTCGATGATCGCCCCGTACACGTCGGCGACCCGCTCCAGCGTCTGCGCGTCCTCGCCGGAGACGACCTTGACGATGCGCTCGAGCGTGTGCTCGCGGTCGCCCGGGTTGATGCGCTCCGGTGAGTAACCGAGCTTGAACTGCGAGCGGTCGAGGCCGGACACGCGCGCGAGCAAGGGACCGCAGATGTCCTCGGTGACGCCCGGATAGACGGTGGACTCGTAGACCACCACCGCGCCCGGCTTCAGCGCGCGGCCCACCGTCTCGCTCGCCTTGAGCACCGGCGTCAGGTCGGGCCGGTTGTTCCCGTCCACCGGCGTGGGCACCGCGACCACGAAGAAGGTGATGTCCTTCAGCTCCGCCGGATCCGAGGCGTACTGCAGCGGGGCCGCCTTCAGCTCCTCGGCGCTGTGCTCCCCGTTGCGGTCGTGGCCGCGGCGAAGCTCCGCCACCTTCTCCGCGTGGATGTCGAACCCCACGGTGGGGAACTTCTTCGACAGCGCCAGGGCCACGGGGAGCCCCACGTAGCCCAGGCCGATCACGGCGATGCGTTCGTTCATAGGTTCCTCGCGTCTGCCCACCTATCTCCATTGAGCGGGCGGTTCCACGCTGGGTGGCGGCGGACTCGGGCCGGCTGGCTGGAGCCCGATCGGGTGAGCGATACGGTCGCACGGCCGGGACGTCCAGAACTGATGCTAGAACGCACGCCGATGTCCCGCAGCGGGCCCGGCCACGCATGCACGCCGCCCTCCGTGCGCTCCAGAGGGTTCAGAGCCCACGCCTGGATGCTGGCGGTGGTGACGCTCGCGATGGGGCCGGGCTGCTCGCTCCGGGAGCTCGGGCGCAACATCCCGCAGCCGGAGATCGAGCGAGACTACCTGGTGGCCGTCGCGTGGGGCGCGCTCCTGCTGGTGTCCATCTTCCTGTGGCCGGTCCCGGGGCGCGACAGGAAGCCGCTGGTGCTCGTCTGGATCGCCAAGCTCGGCGTCACGCTCGGGGTGATGCTCTTCTACGAGTACAACTACGGGCTCGACGCCTACTTCTATTACGCCGAACCCAACCAGCCGGACTTCCGCTTCACCGGCTTCGAGCTGGGCAACGGGACGCACAACATGCTGCAGCTCTCGTGGCTCCAGCAGCAGGTCATCCCGGACTCGTACCACGCGCTGAAGGTGAGCTGCGCGATGCTCGGGCTGCTCGCCATCTACCTCTTCTACCGCGCGCTCGTGTCGTGGCTCGGCCGGGAGGACCTGCGCATCTTCTACGGGCTCGCGCTCTTCCCCAGCATCCTCTTCTGGGGGTCGATCCTCGGGAAGGATCCGATCACCCTGCTGGGGATCTGCCTCTACGGCTTCGGCGTCGTCCGCTGGCACCTGACGGGGAAGGCCCGCTACATCGTCCCCCTCGCGCTCGGGGTGCTGCTGGTGATGGGCATCCGGACGTGGATGGGGGTGATCATGCTCACCCCGCTCTCGGTGTTCGCGCTCGCCCGCGCGCGCTCGTTCGGGATGAAGGTGGGCTTCCTCGCGCTCGTGGCCGCGTCCGGCCTCTACGCGTTCTCCGCCTTCCAGACGCAGTTCCAGATGGAGACCGAGGAGGACCTCTACCTCACCACCCACACCCTCTCGCGGAGCTGGGCGCATGGAGGCTCGAGCAACGAGCTGAACGTCGACTTCACCGACATCGGCAGCATGATCGCGTTCGTGCCCGTCGGCGCGTTCACCGCGCTCTTCCGGCCGCTGCCCGGTGAGGTGCTCAACCCGTTCGGGATCTTCGCGGGGCTCGAGAACCTCGCGCTGCTCTACCTGACGTTCCTCGCCATCCGCCGGACCTCGCTGAGCGAGCTGCGCACGCCCCTGCTGCTCTGGGCGGTGTCGTTCGTCGTGGTCTGGGCCGCGGTCTACGGGTTCGTCTCGTACCAGAACCTGGGATCCGCGGTCCGCTTCAGGCTCCAGGTGATGCCCTTCATGCTCGTCCTGCTGGCCTGGTTCACGCGCCGGCGCACGGTGACCTCGGCCGCGCATCAGCCCACTCGGGTCGAGGACTCATCGGGCCCCGGATCGCTGGTGGAGACGCGATGACGCGCCGGCTGCTCGCGCTCGTCTCCAAGCCGAAGGGGCGCTCGCCGGGACAGCGCTACCGGCTCGAACAGTGGGCGCGGCATCTCGAGGCGTCCCACGGCCTGTCGCTGCACTTCCGGCCGTTCGAGTCCGAAGGGCTGACCCGCGTGCTCTACCAACCGGGCCGCTACCTCGAGAAGGGCGCACGGACGTTGTTCGACAGCCTTCGCCGCGCGGGCATCCTCGCCGAGGCGAGGCGTTACGACGGCGTGGTCCTCTACCGGGAGGCCGCGCTGATCGGCCCGCCGTTGCTGGAAGAGCTCCTCTCTTGGATGCAGGTCCCGCTGGTGCTCGACTTCGACGACGCGATCTGGATGCCTTCGGGTGGTGGCGTGAACGGGCCCTTCACCCGCCTGCGGTGGCTCCGGAAGACGCAGCGGATCTGCCGGCTCTCGACGGCGGTGACGGTGGGGAACGCCTACCTCGCGGAGTACGCGCGGGCCTTCGCACAGGACGTCTCGGTGGTGCCGACGACGATCGACCTCGATGCCTATCCCGTCCTCCCCGCGCCACGAGACGATGGCCCCTTCACCATCACCTGGACGGGTTCGCACTCGACGTTGATGCACCTCGAGCGGGTGCGGCCGGCACTGGAACTCCTCGCGCGTCGCCGGAAGGTCCGCGTGCGCGTCATCTGCGATCGCCCACCGGAGCGTCCGTTCGAAGGCGCGGAGACCGAGTTCGTCGCCTGGCGCGCGGCGACCGAAGCAGAGGACGTGGCGGCCGGGCACGTGGGGATCATGCCGCTGCCGGACAACGCGTTCACCCGCGGCAAGTGCTCGCTCAAGGCGCTCCAGTACATGGCGGTGGGCAGGCCGGTGGTCCTCTCGCCGGTGGGGACCAACAAGCAGATCGTCCGCCACGGGGAGGACGGCCTCTTCGCCGATTCACAGGAGGAGTGGGTCCAGGCGCTGGACACGCTCGCCGGCGATGCGAGCCTCCGGGCGAAGATGGGGACGAGGGCACGCGAGACGGTGGAGCAGGGGTTCTCTGCCCGGCGCGGCGCCGCGCTCTTCGCCGAGGCCGTGAACCGCGCGCTGGCGGTCCGCCCCTGAACCATGCGCGTCGTCTACGTCACCTGGGACGGTCCGGATCAGCGCTACCTCGAGTCGCTGTTCCTCCCCATCTTCGAGCAGCTTCGGCGCGAGGGAGTCGACCTCCACGTGGTGCAGTTCGGGTGGGGTCCGCGCGAGGTGTTCGATCGGCGTCGCCAGTCGGTTGAGCGCGCGGGCGCACGTTACATATCGCATCCGGTGCACCGCCGCCCGATGGCGTTGGGCGCGGCGGCGACGATCCTGAAGGGGAGCCTCGCGCTGGCCGGACACCTCGTCTCTTCGAAGGCAGAGGTGCTGATGGTGCGAAGCCTGATGCCCGCGGCGATGGCGCTGCTCTTGCGTGGGCCCGCCTCACGGGTGCCTCTGCTGTTCGACGCGGACGGCCTGCCCGCGGATGAGCGTGTGGAGTTCGGCGGCTGGTCCCCCACGGGAGCGATGTATCGGCTGCACCGGAAGGTCGAAGCTGCGGCGGTCGGGCGTGCGGCGGTGGTGATGACCCGGACCCAGGCGGCGAAGGAGATCCTGCTCGAGCGGGCAGGGGGCGGCGAAGGTCTCTCTGAACGCTTCTTCGTCGTCACCAACGGCAGCGATCCCTCGCGCTACGTCCCGTTGCCCAAGGAGGAGCGCGAGCGCGTCCGGAACGCTCACGGGATCGGCCAGAGCGCGCCGTGGATCGTCTACGCGGGATCGCTCGGAGGGCAGTACCTCCCGGAGCGCATGGTCGCCTTCTTCGCCGAGGTCCTTCGCCGCAAGCCGGATGCCCGGCTCACGCTCCTCACCGCGCAGGTGGAGGCGGGCCGGTCACTTGTGGGCGCGCTCCCACCGGGTGCAGCAGACGTGCTGTCCGTCGAGGCAGAGCAGGTGCCTCGCTTTCTGGGCGCCGCGGATCTGGGACTCGCGCTCCGGGAACCGTCGTTCTCACAGCGGGCGGTCGCGCCCACCAAGCTCGGCGAGTATCTCCTGAGCGGGCTCCCGGTCCTGGCCAGCGCCGGCATCGGGGACGTGGATCGGCAGCTCCTGGGCGCTCCTTCCGCCGCGTACCTCCTCCACGCGCCGGTCGACGAGGCGCTTCGCCATGCGGCGCAGTGGTTCGTGGCCACCGTCCTGCCCGAGCGGGACGCGGCGCGCACCGCCTCTCGGGAGCTGGGCCTCAATCACTTCTCGCTCGCCCGGTGCGCGAGCGGCTATCACCGTGCGCTGCTGGCGGCGGCAGCGCGTCCCGGATCCCGAGCATGAACTGGAAGTCCATCCACCCCGATCCCAACGACCCCAGCGTCCAGACCGCGCTGCGCCTGCACCTCGCGTCGCGGTACCGCGGGCGCGTCGCCGACACCGACGACTTCATCGCGTCCTTCGTGCGGGATCAGCGGACCCTCGACATCGGCATCGTCGAGCACGACCTGCGCTACACCGAGACGCCGAAGTGGCGGCACAACCTCATCCGCCGGAACGCGCGCTCCGCGATGGGGATCGACATCCTCGAGGACGCGGTGAGGGTGTTGGCCCAGCGCGGCCTGAACGTGCGCGCGGTGGACGCCACCAGCGATACAGACCTCGGGGAGCGCTTCGACCGGGTGGTGTGCGGGGACGTGCTCGAGCACGTGGACAATCCGCTCCGCCTGCTCGCCTTCGCGCGCCGGCACCTCGCCCCCGGCGGCCGCATCCTCTGCACCACGCCCAACCCGTTCTTCGTCCCCTTCCTCTTCCGCTCGCTGCGTGAGGGCCGGTTCATCGCCAACGCGGAGCACGTCGGCTGGATCACCCCGACCTGCGCCATGGAGCTCGCACGTCGTTCAGGCCTCGAGCTGGCGGAGCTCTGGCACACCCAGGGAGAGGGCAAGACGCCCATGCGCAAGCTCGCGGTCGGCGCGCTCTCGCTGCTCCGGTTGAGGGACTCGGAGCTCTTCTCCGGCAACTTCTATTACGTGTTCGCGGCCGCGACGTGACGGTGAAGGTCGTCCGCGTCATCCCCGTGCTCGACTTCGGCGGTGTGGAGTCGATGCTGGTGACCGCCGCGAACGTGCTGGACCGCGGGCGCTTCGACCTTCGGGTCTGCACGTTCTGGAAGGCGGGCCACGCCGCGCGGCAGCTCGAGGCGCTGGGCGTTCCGGTGGATGTGCTGGACCAGCCGCCCTCGCTCAGGAACCCGCGCGCGACCCTGGCGTTGGCCCGGTACCTGCGCGCAGTGAGACCGGACGTGGTGCACGCGGCGATCTCGGAGGCGAACTTCCACTGCGCGTGGGCGACCCTCGCGGTGCGCCGTCCACGGCTGATCATGGAGGAGGTGGGCGTGCCCAGCCGCTCTGCCCGCGCCCGCCGCCTGATGCGATTCGTCTATCGGCGCGCGGATGCGGTGATCGGCGTGGCGCAGCAGACCTGCGACTACCTGCGGGCGCACGAGGGCGTCTCCCCCGACCGCCTCCACCTCCTCTACAACTGCTTCGGCCCGGAGCTGCTCGATGCGCGCCCCGTCCGGCGCGTGAGCGACGACGGCCGCTTCGAGCTCGTCATGGTGGGCCGGCTCGATCCGGTGAAGAACCACGCGCTCGCCCTGCATGCGGTCGCAGCCCTGCTTCGGCGCGGCGTTCAGGTCCGGCTGCGAATCGTCGGAGAAGGCCCCGAGCGCGCCGCCATCGCGCGACAGGTGGAAGGGCTCGGGCTCGGCGGCGCGGTGGAGCTGCTCGGCTTCCGTCAGGACATCCGCGAGCTGGTCGGTGCGGCGGACGCGTTCATCCTCCCCTCGCACTCGGAAGGTCTGAGCGTCGCGCTGGTGGAGGCGATGGCGCTCGGCGTTCCGGTGCTCGCGTCGCGGGTGGGCGGAACTGCCGAAGCGATCGGGCCGTGGGCGTCGGAGTGTCTGCTGCCGCCGGAGGATCCCGAGCGGTGGGCGGAGCGGCTGGCGCAGTGGGCGCAATCACCCGACGAGCGCGCGCGCATCGGTGAGGGCTGTGCGCTCTTCGCCCGCGAGCGGTTCGGGCCGGAGACGTACGCGGCCAGGCTCGCCTCGCTCTATCTCCCCTTCAGGGACGCACGGTCGGCCCGGCGGCCCTCCGGAAGCGGGCGAGGAACACCCAGGTGACGGGCGGCGCGCTCCGCCAGGACCACAGGCAGGTCCCGGAGAAGAGCAGCGCAAAGAGCGCCAGACCGAGCGCCCCGTTCATCGGCACGGACATCGACAGCAGCAGCGCGGCGGTGACGAGGGCGGCAGGCGCGGCCAGCTCGCGGAAGTCGCTCCACCGGGCGCCGGAGAAGCGGTGCAGGATCATCGCGTTGACGAGCGCGCGCGTGCTCCAGGACACCGCTGCGCCCTCGATGCCGTAGAGCTTCAGCGCCACGATGAGGAAGAGCAGATACGGAACGCTCTGCGCGAGCTGGGCCTTGGCCACCAGCTCCGGCTTGCCGCGCGCCTCGAGCTCGGAGGTGGTCATCCGCGACACGCAGCTCGCCCAGACGCCGGGGAGGAGCAGGATGCCCGCCAGCGTTGCCTCGTCGGCGAACGCGCTGCCGAGCCACCACGCGAGGAACGGCGCCATGCCGCAGGCCATCACGATGAGGCACGGCGTCACCACCACGAGCACGAGCTGCATCGACTCGCGGGCCACGCGCGCACGCTCCTCCGCGCTCCCCGCCGCGAGCCTCGGGAAGAGCGCGCTGGCCACCGCCGCGGGAAACACCGCCAGCCGCTGGGTGAGGTTGTACGGCACCGCGTAGTGCGTCACCGCCCGGGCGCCGGCGAACGCGCCCACCAGCACGCGGTCCAGGCTGGTGAGGATCGACAGCAGGATGGCGCTCACGGTCACCCAGCCGCCGAAGCGCAGCAGCGTCCCGGTCAGCTCGCGCCGGTACCGGGGCGGGCGGCTCAGGGGGAGGTGGCGCCGGCAGGAGAGGAACATCCAGCCCATGGTGAGCAGCCGGCCGATGATCACCGACGCGACGAGGCCCGGGAGCGCGGGGCCCACGAAGAAGGCGACGCCCAAAGGCAGGAGCTGGAACGTCAACGCGCCCGCCATGCCGATGAGGTTCAGCTCGAGGAAGCGCTCGCGGCCGTGGAGCGCGCCGATCATCACGCCGGACACCGTGGCCACCGGCACCGCAGCGGCGAGCCATGGGGCAGAGGATCGGATCTCCGCCGCCAACGGCGCCTCGAGGTCGATGAGGTGGGGAAGGGCCAGCGCCGCCACCGCCCACGCGACCCCGCCCACCGCCGCGCCGATCAACACGTTGAGGACGAGCGCGCTCCAGAAGGTGTCCTCGCGCTCCTCTTCGGGTCCATCCCGGAGGCTCGCCACCCGCTGCGCGACCGCGCGTCCGAGGCCGAGATCCAGCAGGCTGAAGTAGCCCAGCAGCAGCCACAGGACGGTGAGCACGCCGTAGCGCTCATCCCCCACCAGGCGGAGGAAGGGCGGCAGCAGCGCGAGCGAGAACACCGCCGGCAGCACCGCCCCGAGGACGTTGTAGGTGGTGTTCCTGCTGACGCTCATCGAGAGGCCCGGTGTACCGCTCTAGCACTTCTCCGCCCGCATCGAATGCGCCGCACGGGGGGCATGCGGCCGGGCAGCCGCCGCGCGCAGAAGAGACGGCGTCCCGTCCGTGCCCGGGGCGGCGGGAAGTGCTACGAACCGGCGGTCACGGATGAGAACGGCACCCAGCCAGAGGGTCAGCACCACCGCCGCTGTGCGACCGGCCGCCGTTCCAACGCTTCTCCGCCCGCGGCGCATCCTCCACTGCATCGAGATGATCGACTCCGGCGGGGTGGAGCGGCGCCGGCTCAGCATGGTGCGGCTGCTCCCGCGGGACGCGTACGAACACCACGTCATCTGCACCAGCGCCACCGGCCCTGTCGCCGAGGCGCTGCGCCAGGAGGGCGTGGAGATCACCGAGGTGGGGCCTGTGCGTTCGGTGCTCGCGCCCGGCCGCTACCGGGCCGCGGCGGAGGTGGTGAGGCGGTGGAAGCCGGACCTCATCCACGGCGCGATCATCGAGGGCTACACGCTCTCGGGCGTGCTCGGGCTGTTGAACCGGGGCACGCGGATCGTGATGGAGGAGACCTCCTATCCCGACACCCGCCGGGTGGGCGGGCACGCGCTGGCGCGGCTGATGGCAGCGCTCTCCGACGTGTGCGTGGGCGTGTCGCCGGCGGTGGGGCGTTACCTGCGGGAGACCCTGCGGGTGCCTGCGGAGCAGGTGGCGGTGATCAACAACGGCGTCCCGGTGCCCAGGCGTCCCTCCGAGCTCGACCTCCGCGAGCTGCGCGCGCGACACGGCATCGTCCCCGGCGATCGCATCATCGGCAGCGTGGGCCGCGTCTTCGACCGCACCAAGCGCTTCAGCGATCTGATCTCCGCCTTCGCGCAACTCACCGACATCGAGCGCCTGAAGCTCCTCATCGTGGGGGATGGGCCGGACCTCGACGCGTTGAAGGCGCACGCCGCGCGCCTGGGTGTGGCCGAGCGGGTGATCTTCACCGGCTTCCAGGGGAACGTCGGTCACTACTACGCGCTGATGGAGGTCTTCGCGCTCGGCTCGGCGACGGAGGCCTTCGGGCTGGTGCTCGCCGAGGCGATGCGCGCGGGCCTTCCGGTGGTGGCGACCAACGTGGGCGGCATCCCGGACGTCGTGGTCCACGAAGACTCGGGCCTCATCGTCGAGCCCTTCCAGCCTGCGTCGATGGCGTCCGCGATCCGCCGCGTCCTCGAGTCTCCGGCGCTGCGCACCCGCCTCGCCCGCAACGGCCGTGAGCGGGCGGATCGCGAGTTCGCGGAGGAGCGCTACGTGGCGGACGTGGGCGCCCTCTACGAGCGGCTTCTCTCGGAGCCGCGCTGATGTGCGGCATCGCCGGCGTGCTCCACCGGGATCGCGAGCTCGCGGACGCGCGGGTGCTGACCCGGATGGCGGACACGCTCGTGCACCGGGGGCCGGATGGCGGCGGCGTGAAGGCGCTCGGTCCCTGCGGCCTTGCCCACCGGCGCCTGGCGATCATCGATCCCACCGGCGCCGGCGCGCAGCCGATGAGCACCGACGATGGGCAGGTCTCGGTGGTCTTCAACGGCGAGATCTACAACTACCGAGCGCTCCGGGAGACGCTGCGCGCGCGGGGCTGCACCTTCCACTCCGAGACCGACACCGAGGTGCTGCTCCACGGCTGGCGCGAGTGGGGCACGGAGCTCTTCGCCCGGCTCGACGGGATGTTCGCCTTCGCGATCTGGGACGCGCGGGAGCGACGCCTGGTGCTCGCGCGCGACCGCACGGGGAAGAAGCCGCTCTTCGTCTACGACGACGGGCGCAGGGTCGTCTTCGGCTCGGAGATGAAGGCGATCTTCGCGCACGGCGGCCTCGATGCGGCGCTGTGGGAGCCGGCGCTCCCGCTCTACCTGACCTACGGCTACGTCCCCACCCCGGGCACCTTCTACCGGCGCATCCGGCGGCTCCCCGCAGGCTCCTTCCAGCTCTTCGAAGGCGGGCCCGCAACGCCGCCGCAGCGCTATTGGAGCTGGCCCATCGCCCCGCGCTCGGTGGCGGAGGACGCGCGTGCGCTGACCCCACGCTCGACGCGCGAGGCGGAGACCGAGCTCCGGTCGCTCTTCACCGAGGCCGTCCGCAAGCGGCTGCGCTCGGACGTGCCGTTGGGCGCGCTGCTGTCCGGCGGGGTGGACTCGACGCTGGTGGTGGGCGTGATGGCCGCGCTGTCCTCCTCGCGGGTGCGGACCTTCAGCATCGGCTTCGAGGGCGAGCCGGACTACGACGAGACGAAGCATGCGCGGCAGGTGGCAGAGCGCTTCGGGACAGACCACACCGAGTTTCGCGTGCAGCCGGACAGCTTCGAGCTGATCGAGAAGCTCGCCTGGCACTACGACGAACCGTTCGGAGATTCGTCCGCCATCCCCTCGTACATCGTCTCGCGGCTGAGCCGGGAGCACGTGAAGGTCGTGCTCACCGGCGACGGCGGGGACGAGCTGTACGCCGGCTATCCGCGCTTCCTCGCCGCGCACCTCGCGGAGGCGCTCCCGCGCTCCACCGCCGCGCTCGCCGCACGCCTTGGTGACGCGCTTCCCGGAGCGGGCAATGGCCGAAGCGCCCTCGCGCGGGTTCGCCGGTTCGCCCAGAGCGCCGCCGCGCCGCTGCCCGACCGGTTCCGGGCCTGGAGCGCCTGGTTCCAGCTCGACGAGCTCCCCGCGCTGCTCTCGCCGGAGCTTGCGCGGTTGGCGACGCGGGACCTCATCGGCGCGTCCTTCGACGAGCCGCTCCACGCCGCGCGCGAGGCGGGGCTGACCAACCGGCTGCTCCACCTCAACGCCACCACCTACCTGCTCGACGATCTCAACGTGAAGATGGACCGCGCGTCGATGGCGGCATCGCTCGAGGCCCGCTCGCCGTTCCTCGACACCGCGCTCATCGAGCACGCGTTCCGGCTGCCCGGACACATGAAGCTCCGGGGCCGCACCACCAAGTGGATCCTCCGCCGCGCGTTCCGGGACCTCATCCCGCCGGCCATTGCCCGTCGCAAGAAGATGGGCTTCAGCGTGCCGCTGACCGCGTGGTTCCGAGGAGAGCTCCGAAGCCACCTCGAGGACCGGCTCCTCTCGAAGCAGTCCGCCCTCTACCCGATGCTCCGCCGCGAGCGGGTGGAGCAGATGCACCGCGAGCACCAGTCCCACGCACGCGACTGGTCCGGGCAGCTCTGGCTGCTCTCGATGCTGGAGCTGTGGTTGTCGGGTCGCGCGGCGGCGCACGTCCCCGCGTCGGGCGCCCATCGCACCGCGTCTCTGGACCCCGCGCCCCTGCATCGGAGAGGATGACCGACCGGGGGCCGCAACCACCGGTTCGGGATGCCAATCACCTACTTCGTCGCGTTTCTCATCTCGCTGATGGTGACCGCCTCGCTCACGCTGGCGGTGCGGCACCTCGCGCTGCGGCACGGGGTGGTGGACCGGGGGCAGGGGAGCCGGCGGGTGCACGCCACGCCCACGCCACGCCTGGGCGGCATCGCGGTGGTGCTCGGCTTCTTCGCGCCGCTGGTGGGCCTGCTGGTGGTGGACTCGTGGGTGGGCATCGCCTTCCGCAGCAACACGCCGCTGGTGCTCGGGCTCTTCGGAGGCGGGCTGGCCATCGCGCTGCTCGGGCTCTACGACGACCTGCGCGGCAGCGGCGCCACCCTCAAGCTCGCGGTCCAGCTCGCCGTCGGCCTCGTCCTCTACCAGCTCGGCGTCCGCATCGAGCTGCTCGCCAACCCCTTCGGATTCGACCTCGATCTCGGGGTGCTCTCCCTGCCGTTCACGCTGCTCTGGCTCATCGGCATGGTGAACGCGATGAACCTCATCGACGGGCTGGACGGCCTGGCGGCGGGGGTGGCCTTCTTCGCGGTGGCGACCAACTTCCTCCTCGCCATCAGCCGCGGCGACCTGGTGATGAGCCTGATGATGGCCACGCTCGGCGGGGCGATCCTCGGGTTCCTCATCTTCAACTTCAACCCGGCGTCCATCTTCATGGG
>CAZCWA010000027.1:0-20156 GCA_964502265.1 uncultured Myxococcaceae bacterium
CCTACGGTTCGCGGGCGTAGCTCGAAGCAGCACCTGCCCGACCCTCCCTGCCCGAACTCCTGGAGCAACGAAGCATGCGACGCATCGTGATTGCCGCAGTCTGCGGGGCCGCCCTCCTCACCGGCTGTGGCGCGGACGAAGAGCAGAACTACCCGCCCGGAATCGGCAGGCCGCTGGGCCCGAACCAGGGAGGAAACGGTCCCGACGTGGGCACTCCCTCCCGCATCGTCGAGTCCACCCGCGCTCCGTCCATCGAGCTCTCCGAGTGCGGCGAGGAACCGAACGCGCTCTTCCTCAGCGGCACCGGCGCGCTCTTCGACGGGACGCAGCTCGTCACCGAAGGCAGCTTCACCGGCTCGCACTCGGGGCCCTCGGAGAGCGGCGGCAACCGCATCGGCCTGACCATCGTCCCCACCAACGAGATGCAGGGGCGGAACTGGCAGGTCGATTTCTCCACCACCCGGGCGAGCACTCCCTTGTCGCAGCGCGTGTACCTCGACGCCGAGCGCCACCCGTTCGAGCCGCCCGGCGTCCCCGGCCTGCGCATCGCCGCCAACGGCCGCGTCTGCAACACGCTGATCAGCTCGTTCGAGATCCACGCGCTGCAGTTCGGCGAGGACCAGGAGCTCGAGCACCTCGAGGCGACCTTCGAGCACTACTGCGAGAAGCAGTCCGCCAACCGGCTGCGCGGCTGCGTCCGCTTCACCCGCGCGCAGTAGCCGGGTCAGAGCGCGCGGCCCTCCTTGAGCAGCTCGCGCCGCAGCCCCTCCTCCACGTCCTCCAGCAGCACGGTGTGGTCGCCGCGGCCGAGCGCCTTGAGCGAGGCGTAGCGGACGACGTTGAGGATGGTGCCGCCGGCAACCTCGTGCCGGTCGGCGAGGCGGGCGAGGTCGAGCCGGTCCTCCAGCACCGCGCGTGCGGGGAAGGCCTCCCGCCACAGGCGCAGCCGCTCGGGCGCGCGGGGGAGGGAGAACTGCACCACCGAGTGGAAGCGCCGCAGGAACGCGTCGTCGATGTTGGCCTTGAAGTTCGAGGCGAGGATGACGACGCCGTCGAACTCCTCGATGCGCTGCAGCAGGAAGCTGATCTCCTGGTTGGCGTAGCGGTCGTGCGAGTCGTCCACGCGGGTGCGCTTGCCGAAGAGCGCGTCGGCCTCGTCGAAGAAGAGGATCCAGCCGCGGTGCTCGGCGAGGTCGAACACGCGCGCGAGGTTCTTCTCCGTCTCGCCGATGTACTTGGAGACGATCATGCTCAGGTCGATCTTGTAGACGTCGCAGCCGCAGTGCTTCCCCACCAGGCACGCCGAGAGCGTCTTCCCCGTCCCGGGCGGCCCGTGGAAGAGGCTGGTGAAGCCGGGCCGCAGCTTGTGGCCCAGGCCCCACTCGCCGAGCAGCGTGCGTCCGTGCTGCACCCAGCTCCGGATCTCGCCCAACTGATCGAGCGTGCTCTGCGGGAGGACGAGATCGCTCCACTCCAGCCCGGTCTGCACCAGCCGCGCGGGGAAGTCGCGGTTGAAGGAGGGCTTGCGCTCGAGGCCGCTGGTGAAGCGGTGGAGGTACTCGCGGGAGAGGGTGAGCACGCCGCTGAGCTGCGACTCGCCCGGGCCCACCGACGCGAGGTGCACGACGTCGTGGCGCGCGAGCCGGCCGTCGCCGTCGAAGAGCCTTGCGACCTCGAAGCGCACCGCGAGGGCGTCGCCGGCGAGCAGGAACGCGGCGGTCTCGCCGGTGGGGATGAAGCCGCCGTGGGTTCCGGCCTGGGCACCGCCGAACTCGGTGAAGCCGCGCTGGGTCGCCTCGTTGCGCGTCATCAGCACGTCGAGGAGCTGCGGGCGGACGTGGGGGATGAGCGCGAGCAGGAGGATCAGCCGCTCGTCCGCGGAGAGCGCGTGCTCCACCACGAACCGCGCGTACGGCGACGTCCTCCCGGTGAGCGGCGGCGGCTTCAGGTCGCGGGGGCCGGTACCTTTGATCTCGCGGCCGAACCAGGCCTTGAGCCGGGCGTCGAGCACCGCGGCGAACCAGCCGAGGTCCGCCTCGAGGTCGCGCGCATTTCCCGTCAGTGCGTCGGCCACTCCGTGAAGATCGGCCTGTCCATCCACGGCAGCTTCATCGTTCCGATTCCCCAAGGCAGTGCTCCCAGCAGGACGTCCCAGGCCGCGGGCTCCATCCGCAGCGTGAGACCATGTTCGCGTTCGCCCAGCAGTCCCCGCCGCTGGAGGAAAGAGGTCTGCAGCCCCCGGGCGCCGGTGTTCTTCAGCGCCTTCCAGTGATCGCGCACCGCCGCGAGCAGCGCCTCCGCCTCCTCGCGATCTTCTGGCGCGAGCAGCCCTTCGCCGACGCTCAGCGGCGCATCCAGGCGAAGGCCGAGCAGCGGCTTGATGAAGCCGAGCTGCCACTCGGCGAGCCCGTCTTCGCCCGTGGCCAGCCAGTGCAGCAGGGCGGCGGCGCGCGGCAGCTTCGACTCGGGCAGCCGACGCTCCGAGGGCGTCTTCACCCCGGTGCTCTCGAAGAAGCGCACAAGGTACGGGTGCAGGATCACGAGCCCCGCGTGGAGCACCGGGAGCTCGTCGGCGACCGCGGGCACTGGACGGGCCAGGCGATCGGCTGTGGCCGCGGGTTCGGGTGGGGGCGCGGCCTCTGGCGATGGCGCGCCGTCATCCGTCGCGCGCTGAAGCCAGTGGCGAAACACCGCGGCGACGGATGACGGCAGCCACTCATCGAGCAGGTCGAGCGAGAGGGCATCGCTTCGGCCCATCACCCCGAGCAGCAGCGACCACACCTGCGCTGCGGGGATGCGCTCCGGCGACACCTCGCGCGCGGCCAGCAGCAGTGAGGCGAGCTGCAGCCGGATGTGCGGCGTGAGGGAGGGCCCGCGCTCTGAAGCGAGCGTGGCGATCGCCCGGGTGACGGCTTCCTCCCAGGGCCCGCTCGAACCGTGCGAGGCAAGGCGCGTCCACTCGGAGAGCGGGAGGCAGTGGAGCACCCGGTGGAGGAACGCGCGGAACTCCAACGAGAGGGGAGCGGACGCCGATTGCCGGCGGTGATGCTCCAGCTCACGGATGGCCGCGTGCCCGTCCAACGCCAACGCCTCGCGCACGGCCTGCTGCTCGAGCCCCACCAGCACCCAGGGCAACGTGCCTGTCTGGAGGTAGTGCCGCCGCAGGTCGTCCAGCGCGGTCGAGCCCCGTGCAGGAAGGGACGGCATCTCCGCTGCGGCGGATGGAGGCATGGCCAGGTCGGGCGACGCACCGCTCGGCAAGGTGACCGGAGGGTTGGCACGCCGAAGCTGCACGCGAAGCTGCTCGCGCACCGAATCCTCCAGGGCGGCGGCGAAGGCGGCGGTGTCCTCGAGGGCCGGGGCCCGGATCGTCAACTCCAGTCTCGGAAGGTGGACGAGCTGATCGCCGGGCACGGCCTCGTCGAACGCCCGCTCGATGGCAGCGAGCACCGGGCCCTCGAGCTCCGCGCGCAGGCGGGCGCGCACCTCGAAGGCCTGGGCCTGCGTGGACGCTCGCACGAGCCACCGTTGCCGGCGGATGCGGTGCGGCAGCCCGTTCACGCTCAGCGGCCACCCAGTGCGGACATGCTGTCGAGGACGGCGAAGAGCTGCGGCTTGTGGTCGACGGACGCGTCAGCGATGCCGGACTGCGCCATCTGCAGCGCGCTCCCCTCCAGCTTCACCAGCGACTGTCCCGCCTGGACGAGGACCGTGTGCTCGAGCGAGCCCGACTTCAGATCCTCCGGCGATGCGGCCACCACTCGGGCCACCGTGCCGATGATGCCCGCCAGATCCTCCTGCGCGGAGACCAGTTCCTTCGACAGCCGCTCGCGCTCACCCTTGTCGAGCCCGGGCCGCATCAGCGCGCTGCGCACGTAGTCCACCCGCTGGGTCCGGTGCTGGAGGTCCGCTTCCAGGACCGCCACGTAGTCGTCCTTGCCCAGGACCGAGCCGACCCCCTTCGCAGGCGCGCGGAAGGTGAGCTCCATCGTGTCCTTGATGCCCTTGAAGTACTGCTCCATCGGCTGCACCAGCGGGCCGAGGGTGTTGAGGATCTCGGGCTTCAGTTGGATGCGGAAGTCCTCGAGGTGGTCTCGGATGATCAGCTCCGGAAGCTTGAAGACCGCAGGCGGCACCTTCACCACGATGTCGGGCCGGGCGGGCTTCGGCAGCTCCGGCTCGTCGGCCACCTGCTCGGGCGGTTCGGGGCAGTGGTAGGGGAGCATGAAGTCCGCCACCACCGTCTTCTCCGCGTCGTAGACCAGCACGAACGTCCCGCCGCGCAGCACGCCGGCGAAGTGCTCGAGGCCCGGGTGCTCGGCGAGGAACGCGTTGAACAGCAGCCGGTCGTCCTCGGTGTCCTCGTGCTTCTGGATGTAGCCGTCCAGCCAGCCGAGCCAGCCGAGGTGCCCGTTGACGAAGAGCGCGTCGAACGGCGAGGCGAAGTCGATCTTCACCGCGCTGCCGAGGCCCGCCTTGAGCTCTCCCGCCGCCTGCAGCGTGTCCTGCAGGCCCTGCGTCGCGGTGGACTTGTGCTGCTGGTAGGCGTCGAAGGAGACCGCCAGGTTCGCCAGCACCTTCTGCGCCCCGCTCGAGACCGCGGTGTACTTCTGCTGCGCGAACCCGGTGATGGACTGCATCGGCAGCCCGTACGCGGGGTCCGGCCTGTCCTGGATGCGCTTGTCCTTCACCGCGTCCTTCACCGTCTTGTCGAGCTGCCCCGCGTACGCGCCCACCTCCTGCGCCTGCTGCGCGAGCTCGTAGCGGACCATCTGGTGGAGGCGGTACAGGTCCGAGCGCCGCTTGCGCTTCCACGGCAGCTTCCGGCGATCCGAACCGAGCAGGATCGCCCTCACCTCGAACGGAAGGTTGTGCGCGCGGATCTGCTGCTGGAGCTCGGGGAGGACCACGTCCACCTTCGCGCCGAGGTGTCCCTCGATCCGGAAGAAGGGGAACCGCCCGAGCTGCGCCGCCAGCGGCTGCGCGGCGGCACCCTGCGCGCCCCAGCGCTCTGCGCTCCACGAGTACTGCGAGGCCTCACTCCCACGCAGGCGCCGCACGTGGCTCCAGTGCGCGTGGATGGGGTGCGCGTTGTCGTTGGCGTAGTACCAGGGGATCGCCCGGTCCTCGAGCGGCGCGTCCTCGAACAGCGATGGGGTGACGCGCACCGGGTGCTGGCTGCCGGTGGGGAGCGCGAAGGCGTGGATGAGCGCGTTGAGCTTCGAGGCGAGAAAGCGCGCGTGCGCGACGCGGGCGGGCGCAGTGCTGTTGGCTGCCGAGGCGTAGAAGCCGGTGCGGTCGTCGCCGCGCAGGCCGGTGACGCCTCCGAGGAGCAGGTGCTTGGGGAACGCGTTGATGTCCGGGACGCAGACCGCGTGCTCACCGAAGAGGAGGTCCCGGAAGGCGGCGTACGTCTCCGCCAGGTCCTTGAGGAAGCCGTAGTAGTACTGGATGCCGAGCGTCGTCGAAGCCCAGGTGGTCCGCAGCGCCTCGAGGCGCGCGAGCCAGCCCGGCGTCGGATCCCCCGCGAAGAGGCCGCCGAGCAGCTCCGAGCCGTGCGTGTGGAGAAGCGGCAGCGCCGCGACGAGCCGGTCGTGGGTGGTGCTGCAGGCCTTGCGGTAGGCGGTGGCGAGCGAGGTGAGCGAGGACGCGGAGGTGATCGCCGGACGCGCGGCGAAGACCTCCGGCAGGGCGCGCGCGATGGCGTCCGGCGTCTGGATGCGCTCGCGGAGCGGCGCGAGGTTCGCCCGGGAGATGAGCAGCACGCGGGGCAGGTGCTGGGCCGTCTTGCCGAGGTTGTCGCAGTCGGTGCCCGAGCACTGGTCCTTGTCGAGGAGCTGGCTCTCCATCAGCAGGACCGCCACCACCTCCGACAAGGCGGGCCGGCCGCCGCCGGCGAATTGGGAGAGCGGTGTGACCGTGCCCACCGCCGCGGCGCCCACCGGCAGGAGCTCCCACAGCGGCACGCGCGCGGTGCCGAGCCCGAAGGGGGCATAGGGCGGCGCGGTCTCGGGATAGGCGCGGACGTGATCGAACACGAGGTCGGAAGGGAGCCGGAGGAGATCGCCGTCGGTGGTGACGCCCACGCCGCGGCGCACGGTGATCCGGTTGGAGGCCAGGGAGACCTCCAGCCCGCAGGCGATCCCCACCCCGCCGAGCGACACGCGCGACAGGCGCACCTGATCGTCCAGGTACGCGCCGATGCTGTTGAGCTGCGCTTCGGTGAGGACCTGATCCCGCTCGAAGACGCTGTAGCTCGTGGAGATCTCGTCCAGGTTCTTGAATGCCGTCGCCATCTCGTCCCTCCCAGGCCGCTACGTCTTCGCGGTGCCGCTGCCGAGCGCCCCGCGTCCCACGATGAACCGGGGCCGCTCGTCCCCGGGCTCGCACCCGGTCAGCGGTTGCGCCGGGTAGATGTTCTTCACCGCGTACAGCACGTCGCGCAGCGCCCCGAGCGCCTCGGCCCGGTCTCCCGTGTCGAGGCCCGCCCGGCGCTCCAGCCACGTGCGGTACGCATCCTCCACGCGCGCCATGTCCTCGCGGCCCACCCAGCAGATCTTCGGCATCAGGTGCGCCGGCGTCTCCTCGCGGATGACCGACTCGGCGAAGCGCCGCACCTCCATGTCGGCGAAGCGTCCGGCGTAGGCGGGCAGGACGACGTGCAGGCGGTACGAGTAGGGATCGTCGTCCGCGCAGTCGGTGCCCGGGCATCCCGGACCGGCACAGATGGGGAGCCAGGGACCGGCGGGGTCCTCCGCGAGCAGGAGGAGGTTCTCGATCACGAACATCCCCTCTTCGCCGTAGTGCTCGCCCACGTACGCCATCAGGTCCTCGATGGCGGCCTCCATCCGCTCTGCGGTGTCGAAGTACTCGATGCGCCGCGCGATGACCTCGCCGGTCTCGTCGACGATGTTGAAGTAGTGCCGTCCGTCCTCGGCGATCGCGCGCTGGTAGCCGGCCGGCCGCTGCGCGTGGTGCAGCGCCTCCTTCATCTCCGCCCGCGCGTCCTCCGGCGTGAGGTAGCGCGTGCTGCTGCTGAGGACGATCTTCCCCGTCTTCCGGTGGCGGACGCGGAAGCGGAACTCGTCTCCGGGCGTCTCGTCGATCTCCGCGTAGATGTCGAAGGTGAGGTTGCTGAGGTTGCGCCGCCCGGTGCGCGGCAGCCCGAGCAGCGCCGCCACCCGCCGCTCGAGTCCGGAGATGTTCTCGGTGTCCCAGACGTCGCCTGCGCCGGTGAGGGAGGCGTCGTATGCACCGGCGCGTCCCCCCACCAGCTCCGGCAGCGCCTCGAGCAGCTCGCAGCGTTCCCGGATGAGGCGGTGCCCGGTGTCGCCCAGCCGCGAACGGAGGACCTCCGCGTACTCGTGGAACTGCTCCGCGAACCGCGCCAGCAGGTGGTCGAGGAAGCGCGCGCGGCGATCGTCCGGCGAGGGTGCGTCCGGATCCGTGTCCGCCTGCGCCAGCGCGTGCAGCGCGCCCGAGACCGGATAGAGCGCGTCCGCGTGGGTGAGGGACGCCACCTCGCGGTGGAAGAAGGTCTGGCTCAGCGCGGGGTCGGTGGAG
This sequence comes from uncultured Myxococcaceae bacterium, assembly GCA_964502265.1. Lineage (GTDB taxonomy): Bacteria > Myxococcota > Myxococcia > Myxococcales > Myxococcaceae > JAFAFL01. The sequence goes on from CAZCWA010000027.1 coordinate 7,564, forward strand.
AAGAGCGCGCGCACCCCCTCGAGCTGCGCGCAGTAGTCCGCCATCACCTGATCGAAGAAGAGCAGGTAGCCCTGGAGCTGGAGCGCCTGCGCCCGTCGCTGTGGGGTGGCGCCGCCGGGCAGGCCGTTGGGGCCGATCCCGTAGAGCGCGGGGAAGTCGTTCTGGAACGAGTGGAAGGTCCCCACCGCGCGCCGCCTGCCCGAGGGCATGGGCAGGTCCTCCTTCTGCACCGCCTCCCGCTTCGCCCGTGCCTCGCTTTGCAGCCGCTCGCGGTGCGCGTTCACCGCCGCGGGGTTCGCCACCACCGGCATCCCGCGCTTGTAGAAGACGATCCGCGAGGAGGCGTCATCCAGCGTCGGGCGCTTCCCGGGCTGCAGCGGCACCCGCCACTTGTCGGCGAGCGTGCCTGCGCCCTTCGGGCTGATCAGCAGCTCGCGCACCGCGCGCACGCCTTCGATGTCCATGGCGAGGCCGATCAGATCCGAGAGGCGGATCTCCGTCTTCAGCTCGGCGGCCGCCAGCTCCTCGTCGTCGATGAAGCCGCGCTCGAGCGCGGGTCCTTCGAAGATCTCCGCCACCGTGTAGCGGGCGCGCATCTCGTCCAGCGAGTGGATCGGCACCGGGGGCGCGAGGTGCTGCTGCACCCGGAAGAACAGCTCCGCCTGGACCTTCGCCACGTCCGCACCGGGCGAAAGCTCCAGCTCGCCGCAGAGGTTCAGGGGCTCTCCCTCCACCGCGCTCGCGCCGACGAAGTCCTCGCAGAGGTTCCGGTGCGCGTGCAGGTGCGCGAGCACGGACTGCAGGACGGCGGGCCGCTGCGACTCGTCGACGTCGTCCATGAAGTCCACCAGCACGCGCCACCTGCCGCGGAGGGTGACCTCGCGGAAGTCCGTGTGCGCGGGGCGGGTGGCGCTCAGCCGGCTCTCCACCTCGTCCGCGTAGAGCGTCAAAGGAGCGGGGACGAGCCAGGCGTTCTTCACCTGGGGCAGGTCGATGACGAGCTTGCGGTAGTCGAGAAGCGTCAGCGGCCGCATGGGCAGGATCTGCCGCGCGCTGAAGAAGTGCCCGTGCAGACTTCCCGTCTCGTCCGCCAGCAGATCCTCCAGCGGGAAGGAGGCGCGGTAGGAGAGGTCGGTGAGCGCGTAGCTGAGCAGCTCGAGCGTGGTGATGCCCGGATCGTGGACGTTGTGGTCCGTCCACACGCGGTGCGCGAGCTGCCGCACGTGCTCGAGGCCCAGCGCGAAGAGCTGCTGCTGGTCGAGCGCCGGATCGAGGAGCGCGTCGCGGGAGACGGTCAACGTGTCGTTCGGCAAGGCGGGCTCACGCATCGGCATTCCTCACCTGGTGATGGGGCGCGGAGACGAGCAGCGCGTCCGGCGCGAGCGGGCGGATCTCGCGGACGTCGTCGAAGTCGTGCGCTCCGCCGGTCTGGGAGAACATGCGGAAGTGCGTGACGAAGTCCACGTACGGGCGGGCCTCCACGAAGTCGAGCAGCACCGAGCGGTAGAGCACGCCCCCGAAGGTGGGCGACTGGCCCACGTCGAAGGCCCAGGGCGAGAGGAACTGCACCAGCTCCCGATCGAGCAGGGCACGGTGGAAGTTGGGCTCGAAGCCGTGGCGGAAGCGGACCTCGAAGTCCACCTGCACGCGCTGGTAGAGCGGGTGCCCCACGTGGACGGTCACGCCGGCCGCAGCCCGCGCCTTCACGTATTCGGCGATCCGCGAGAGCGTCTCGGCGTCCACCCGCGGCTCGAGCGGGTTGGGCGCGTTGCGGTGACGCAGCTCGGGGATGAGGAGCAGCCGCAGATGCCCCGGCGCGCTCCACGAGCCCGGCTTCGCATGCGGGAGACACCGCGCGTGGTGCACCTCCGGGAACGCGCCGAGCACGAGGCGCTCGTAGTCCCACGGCGTCACGCACCGTCCGCGGTGCCGCAGCCGCTCCGCCGCGCGTGCCGCGAGGCCCTCCGCGCTCTCCTGGGCCACCCCTCCGAACGAGTCGTACGGCTGGCGCAGCGCCTTCACCGCGCCGAGCGGCGTCTTCAGGCGCGCGAGCTTGCCGGCGGGTAGGGACGCGCCCACGTCCGCGGGCGAAGGCGTGCTGCGGCGGACCTCCACTGCGTTGGCGGCGACCTCCAGAAGCTCGCTCACCGCGCGCGTGTCCCCGTCCACGGTGGCCCTCAGCCAGACGAGGCCTTCGGGCAGGAGCGTGTTCTCCACCGTGGCCTCGCTCGGGACGATGACCGAGACGATGCCGCTGGTGAGCAGGTGGCGCGTGGTGTCGAGCACGAGCTCGCCTGTGCCCAGGGTGCGCCAGTAGTTGTCGCACAGCACCGACCACCCCACCTCCTGGCGCGGGAGCTCCGGGTCCGCGCTGCCCTCCGCGACCTGGAACAGGAGGCTCACGCTCGAGCCGGGCTCGATGCCGGAGAGACCGATGAGCAGCTCGCCCGCGTGATCGTGGCGGGGGAAGAGCGGAACGGACGTCCCCTTGACGAAGGGGAGCTGCCGCCGCGGGTAGCCGTGGTCCCGCATCGTCCCGAACGGGCCGACGAGGAAGAACTGCGCGTCTGCGTTCGCGAACTCGGCGAGGTCCTCCGAGAAGATCCGCACCGTGTCCGAGTGCGCCTTGTAGGCGAGCGCGATCTGCTGGACCGCCGGTGTGTAGGGCTCCTGGAGGACCACCGGCGTGCCGCCCTTCGCCTTCGAAAAAGCGAGCGCCTGCTCGACCGACTTGGTGCGGAAGGTCTGGTGCTTGAAGTCCCGCTCGAGCGTCAGGGTGATGAACCCCGGCCGCGGGGAGGGCGCGCTGGTGGTGAGGAAGGACCGGAAGATCGGCCTTTGGCGCACGAGCACCAGCGCGGCGTTCTTCGCCCACTTCGTCCCCGCCCGCTGCAGCGCGTGCACCATCATCCCGGAGCCGCCCGCCGGCGCGCGGGACGGGGTGCTCGGCGTGAGCGTGAGCGTCCGTTCGCCGGAGGAGAGGGGGGTGAAGAGCGTCTGCCCCGTCGCGCCGAGCGACCAGCTCCCCCCGTCCCGCAGCGAGACGGAGGCGGTGAAGTGGGAGGCGTTGAGGGTTCCCAGCCCGTAGTTCGCGTACCGGCTGGGGAAGCTGTCCGGGAGCGCCTGCCAACGCAGCGAGAGCTTCACCTCCGAGAGCTTCTTCGCCAGCGCCTCGGGGTAGCCGACCATGAAGCGCGCGCCCACCGCGGGCTGCGCGCCGAAGGGGAGGAACGCCTTCTTCGGATCCATGCGGCCCGCATCGCCTTCGAGCGCGAGCGAGGTCACGCCCGAGACGTCCACCGACACCTTCACGTCGCGCACGTCCAGGCCCCGGACGTCGCCGTAGCCGAGCGCGCCGTCGCCACCTTGAAGGACGATCTGCACGATGGGCGCGCTCGCCCGGAAGGACTGGCCGTGGCGCTTCGCGTCGTAGTCCACCACCGCCTGCTCGCCCTCGGGCACCACGACGTCGAGCTGGAGGCTCGTCGCGGAGAGCTGCGCGCTGACGTTGAGCGGGCCGATCCAGCTCTTCTCGCCGCTCACGAAGGCCCGGAGCCCGGCGGTCGCGTTCTGCGAGGTGAGCTTCCCTGCGGCCAGCCCATCGACTCCGAGCGTGAGCCGCACCGCGCGCCGGCCCTCCGCCATCCGCAAGACCGGCGAGGCGATGGCGAAGCCCACCTCGGCCGCGGGCAGCCGGTCGTGACCGAAGGCGGCCCACTTCGGCTCCGCCTCGGGAAGCTCGCCGCCCACGCCATCGGAGGAGGGCGCGATGGGCGCGAAGCGGAGCGCGCCGCGGCCGGCACCGTCCACGTGGATCGACCGCAGCGACGCCACCCGCGCGGCGCCCACCACCGTCTCCCGAATGGGCGCGAAGAGGACCTCGGCGCCCGAGGCATCCTTGCCGGCGGTGAAGCGGTGCTCGGGGCCCACCCGGACGGGCGCCACGTTGCGCTTGAGCTCCAGCACCACGTGCGCACGGTCCGCCACCGGTGGCCGGCGCTCGAAGCCCAGCACCCGCTCGTAGAAGAAGTCCCGGTGGCGACCGGTCAGCCGGTTCACCGCCTCGCGCGGCAGCTCGTAGAGCCTCACGAAGGCGGCCCACAGCGCGAGGTGCGCCGGAACGCTCCCGTCGTCGGCGTGGAGGATCTCCTCTGCGCGCGCGGGCGTGTAGTCGAAGAAGGGCGACCAGTTCCCCGCCTCGCTGCCGGTATCCCCGTCGTAGAACCGCACCCCTTTCGCGAAGCGGTGGGCGAACATCATCCGGTCCAGCGGCGTGCGTTCGTCCACGTCCGCGTGGTGCGCCCCGAGCTCCGGGGGATGCCGATCCGCCTGGCTCTGCCCGAGCCGCGCGATCCGGTTCTGGAGGATGTCCCTGTCGTGGTCCTGGTCCGGCATGGTTCGTCGTCGGCGAAGGCGGCGTCAGCGCGCAGCGGGGGGCCGCACCTCGTTGCTGTCGCTTCGGTAGAAGGGGAACACGAGGTTGAAGCGCGAGTTCGTCGCGCGCACCGAGTAGTCGAGGGCGATGGTGAGGGTGCCCGCGTTCGCGTCCGGGCTGGAGACGGTGAGCGAGAGGATGTCGATCCGCGGCTCGTAGACGAGGACCGCGGTGCGCACCCGGTCCTCGAGGAAGGTCCGCATCGTGGTGCCCATCGGCTCGAAGAGCAGCTCCCGCATGTCGAGCCCGTACTTCGGGTTCAGGAAGCGTTCGCCGGCCTCGGTCCCGAAGAGGATGCGCAGGCTGGACTGGATGTCCTCCTCGTCCGACACCATCCGTACCTCGCCGGTGCCGCGGTCGAACTGCGGTGGGAAGCTCCACCCGGTCCCGAGGAACGAGGTCGAGGCGGCGGGGCTCTTTGGCTTGGAGAAGGCAGGCATGGGTCTTCCGCGGCTTCAGCCGATGGTCACGGTGGGTGCGCCGACCACGGCCATCGCGCCGCACAGGCAGGCATCGGTGGTGCGCAGCGCCGGTCGCCCGCCGATGAGGACGGTGGGGCTGCCCATGGGGAAGGGGCTCGAGGTGGGCTGGTGTCCGTTGGGCGGGAGCGCGCACACGTGCAGGTCCCCCGCGACCGCCGCGGGCATCCCGCCGATGAGCACGTTGCTCACGCCCGGACCGGTGATGGTGCCGCCGTGTTGGGTGATGTCTCCAACCCTCGCTGCTGCGGACATGACGTGACGTGCCTCCTCGAGTCCGGCCGGCTCAGTTGAGCTGGACGAGGCTCCCCTTGATGGTCGTGGTCCCCGAGCTGGACAGCTCCGCGCTGCCGCTCCCTTCGAGCTTCACCTCGCTCGCGCCGCTCACCGCGAAGGAGGTCCCGGGCTCCACGCTCACGCCGCTGGCGGCCTCCAGCGCAATCGTGGACGTGCTCTTGAGCGTGATGCCGGACGCGTTCAGCTCCAGCGCGTTGCCGTGCAGGTCCTCGAGCTTGATGCCCCCGTCCTCGTCGCTGAGCGTGAGGCGGTTGCCGCCGGGCGTCTCGACGGCGAGCACCTTGCGGTCGTCGTCCAGGTGGATCCGGATCCCCGAGCGGCTCCGGTAGAGCTTCTCGTGGTTGTCGTCCGAGCCTTCGAGCGGCGCCGGTCGCGCGCTGCTGTGCATCATCCCGAGGAGCACCGGCGCTCGCGGATCGTCCTCGAGGAAGCCCACCACCACCTCGTCGCCCTCCTCCGGCCGGATGAAGAGGCCGCGGTCCGGTCCTGCATCCGGCGCCGCCACGCGCGCCCACAGGCCCTCGTCTTCGGTGGAAACCAGCGGCAGACGCACGCGGACGCGGTGCTCGTGGCGCGGGTCTTCGTTGCTGAGGACCTTGCCAACCTGCAGCCCCGTCACGCTGGGCACGAGCCCGCCTTGCGAGGGTGCCTCCTGTCGCGCCTCCGACCACGAGGGCACGTTCCCGAACTGCACGTGCGTCTTCCAGCCCTGGACGGTGTCGTGGTCGTGCCGGACGCCGGTGACGTACACGTCGCCGCCGAAGCGCGCGCCCACGCCGCTCAGGCGCACCACCGTCCCCGGCTCCACCGTGCCGATGCCCTCGCACCGCGCGCGGCCGCTCACCTTGTTCAAGCGGGCCCGCTGCCACTGCGCGTCCGCCCATGACTGCGCTTCCTCCTCCGCCAGCGAACCGTGCCGCAATTCGTACGGGCCATCGCCGCCGACCTCCGACAGCGCGTCGCCGGTGAGGTTGCCCGGTCCCTCGAAGGCGGGCGGCTCCGCGTCCTTCCCGAGGAGCTCCTGCTGCGCCGGATCCCAGGTGACGCCCCGCACCCCAGGCGGCTGTGTCCGCGCGTCGAGCTCCGCGTCGAAGTCGAGGATCGTCGCGCCGAAGTGAAGCGTGCACACCGGCGCCTGCTCGAGGTCCGGCGAGGTGATGACCAGCGTGTCTCCGCGCGTGAACACCAGCTTCCCGTTGGCCTCGGCGCGGCTGAGCAGGAAGTCCCAGTCGGTGGCGTGGCGCTGCACCATCTGTTCGTGGACGAGCGGGGTCGCGTCCACCTCGCCGGCGATGCCCGCGCGGTCGAGCACCTCACCGAGGATGTCCGAGTCCGTCCGGTCGGCCCACACAACGCTCCGCCTGCCCACCGCGAGCTTGAAGGCCGGGTGCCGGCAATCCACCACGAGCTGGGCGGCGGACCGCTCGCGGATCCGGATCGACTGGCGCACCACCACGCCGGTGAAGAGCGGGACCTGCTCGTCCACCGTTCCGGCGAGGATCTCCACCTTGCGGCCGGGCACGAACAGGTCGCCGTCGCTGAGCGGGAAGGCGCCGGAGGAGGCGGAGCCGTCGATGAAGGCGAGGCGCGCGCTCGGGATGCGGTTCACCGTCCGGGTGATGGTCACCGAGAGGAGCGGGTGCTCGCGCGGCACGGCCTCACCGTCCACCTTCACGGTGAACTCGCGGTGTCCGGCGGGGATGGGGAGCGAGCGGGCTTCGGGCATGGGCTACTTCTGGAGCGGCGGGAAGCGCAGCCGCGTGCCGGGCGAGAGGTTCCGGAAGTCGTCGAGCCCGTTGACGCGGGCCACCTGCAGGTAGAGCCGCGGGTCGCCGTAGATCTCCCGGCAGAGGGTGGGGAGCGCGTCGCCGGCCTTCACCGTCCGCACGTGGGTGAGATCCGGAGACTGATCGCGCGCGGTTGCGACGCGGGTCTGGTCGTCCGAGTTGTCGGTGAAGGTGGCGGTGATCACCGCGCGCAGCGGCACGCCGTCCGAGCGGAACAGCTTGTAGGCGATGCTCGCGCTCTTGAGCACGCAGCGTTTGATCTGCAGCGTGCCCCAGCCCACCTTCAGGTAGTTGGGCCGGTGGATGTCGCCGTTGTAGCCGGTGACGCGCTGGAAGTGCTCGACCTCTGCCTGCACGTCCGCGCGCCGCCCGTTGGCGCCCGTCCCGTCGATGAAGAAGGCGAGGGAGAGATCGCCGGGCTTCACCTTCTTGAAGCTCATCCGGCTGTTGGTCGTGCCCGCGCCCTGCGCGCTGTCGTACTCCATCTCGTACGCCACGGTGAGCTCGCTGGGGTTGACCCAGGCCTCGAACCGGCTGATCGGCTGGCCCGAGTAGTCCGCCTCCGTGTACGCCTGGATCGCCAGCCGCTCGAGCTTGCCCCGGTCGATCATCGCTCAGGGCTCCTCACGCTGACGCAGGAGCTCCATCACCTGCTCCACGCACTCGGCCACGAGCGCCTGGCGGTCCTCCGCGCTCAGCGTCCCGCCGCTGGCTGCGCCGCCCGACTCGGCGTTGGTCACGTCCACCGAGATGACCACCTCGTCCACCACGATGGGCACGGCTCAGGACCCCAGCCTGCGGAAGTACTGGTAGTAGAGCTGCAGCGTCTCGATCACCACCGAGTTGCTCGACGCGTTGAGGTCGCTCACCGCCCACTTCGTCGGGTACGCGCCCACCACGTGCCAGGTCACCAGCGGCTCGTGCGCCTCGTTGAGCAGCATGACGACCACGTCCTTCAGCTCGATCTGGTGGTCCTCGATGCACCTGCGGACCCAGTTGCGGACCTCGGAGCCCATCAGCATCCCGCGCTTGAGCACCAGCTCCGGGTACTTCGTCCGGGTCGGGTACTTCTGCGTGAAGCGGTTCTCGCCGCCCTCCGGCACCTCCTCGGTCCCCAGCTCCACCGAGAGGCCGCTGACCTCGGTGAAGCGCAGGTCGTTCTCCACCGGCGGCAGGCCGAGCACATGCACCACGAAGTGGAAGCCGACCGGCGGCTCATAGCGCCGGGAGGTGAGGGCGCTGAGAGTCACTCGGCCTGGACCTCGAGGCCCTCGTGGGCCAGCTCGATGGACTCGATCGCCACCTCGTTGCCGGAGGCCTTGAGCTGCGGGCCCTCCACCTTCACCGGGAAGGCGCGCATCACCTTCCACACCATCACCGGCTCGTGGTTCTCGTTGAGCAGGCTGATGATCAGATCGCGGCGCTCGACGGTGTTCAGCTTGACCGTGCTGAGCCACTGGAAGAACTGGTTGTCTCCCTGCACCACGCCGCGCTTGAGCGTGACGTTGGAGAACTTGCGCAGGCCCGGCATCTTGATCGACGAGTACTCGGGGAACGCGCCATCCCGGTACTCGATGGCCTGGTTCTCCTGCGTGAGGCCGGTGACCTCGGTGAAGCCGACGCGGGCGCCGCCCCACTCGACGGTGAAGTGGAAGACGGGGATCGGATAGTGGGCGGGCATGGTGGATGCGCTCCTGGGAAGGGTCCTGGGACCTGAGGGCTAGGACGTCTGCAGCTTGTGGGAGAACTTGAGGACGATGAACTCGGCCGGGCGCACCGCGGCCAGACCGATCTCGACGTTGAGCCGGCCCTGGAGGATGTCCTGCGCGGTCATCGTCGTGCCGAGGCCGCACTTCACGAAGAACGCGTCCTTCGGCGTGGCCCCGGCGAGCGCGCCCTCCCGCCACTTGTCGGTGAGGTAGCTCTCGATCATCCCGCGCACCTTCACCCAGGTGTTCGCGTCGTTGGACTCGAAGACCGCCCAGTAGGTGGACTTCTTGATCGACTCCTCGACCACGGTGAAGAAGCGGCGCACCGACACGTAGCGCCACTCGTTGTCGTTGCCCGCGAGCGTGCGCGCGCCCCACACCAGCACGCCCTTGCCGGCGAACGCCCGGATCGCGTTGATCGACTTGCCGGTGGTCGCGTCGACGTTCAGGTCGTCCTGCATCAGGTTGTCGAGCTTCACCACCGGCTCGAGCACGTTGGCCAGGCCCACGTTCGCCGGCGCCTTCCACACGCCACGCGCCGCGTCCGTCGCCGCGTACACGCCCGCGACCGCGCCGCTCGGCGGAAGGGTGATGAAGTGGTCCTTCAGCGCGAGCTTCACCGCGTTGTAGAGCGCGGTGTTGGCGGTCTTGATCTGGTCCAGTCCCCTGGCGGTCGGGGTGGGTGGAGTGGGCGCGGGGGCCTCGGGCGTCTCCGGTGCCTCAGGGGTCTCGGGCGTCTCGGGAGGCACAGCGGGCGGCGTTGCAGCCGGCGTGTGCGTGACCTGCACGTTGTTCTCGTTGGGGCTGAGCCAGTGGTTCATCGTGGTGCGGACGAACGGGTAGTAGGCCGCGCCGTACTTCAGGTGGTTGTTGCCGAAGTACTCGCGCTTCGTGGCCAGGGTGCTTGCGTCCAGCCTCCCAGTCCCGCCGTGCACGTCGAAGATGGCGAAGCGATCGCGCAGCCGGTCGCACTGCGCCAGCACCGCCTGGACGAGCGAGGTGTAGTCCGCGGTGGAGAGCCGGACGGCCTCCGGGATGACGATCAGCGTGGGCTCGTCCTCGAGCGCGACCGCGTCCAGCCCGTCCCTCAGTCCCCGGGTGGGCGGCGTGGCCGTGGGATCGCCGGAGAGCGTGAAGGTCGGCGTCGTCGCGTACGGCCCGACCGAGACGACGTAGCACTGCGCTCCGCCGTTATCGAAGTACATCTTCACCGAGTAATAGAGGATGTACTGGGTGGAGGGCGGCGTGACGGTGACGCTGAGCTGGCCGTTCGCTTCTGAGGACGTGACGGTGATGTCCGGCGCCGGCGGCAGGCCGAACAGCTCTTCGTATTCCCTCAGCGAGTAGATCTTCGTCGGCTTGAGGTGGAGGTCGTTGTCGACCATCCGGCGCGCCTTCTCCGTGTAGCCGATGAACGCCGGGATGGCGGTGCCGACCTCCGCCACCGACGGGGGAAACACGGAGATCTCTTCGACGTACACATCGGGCGTGCGGTAGGTGGACATGAGGCCTCTACGGTTTGGAGACGTGGACGATGACGTCTGCGTTGGGTCTGTCGGCGGAGGGGTGGGGGAGGTTCTCGATGAGGACGTCGCCGTTCCTCATCAACTGGAGCTTGCGGCGCGGCGCGCGCTGACGTGGCAGGGGCGCCTGGGACTGGAAGAGGATCACCGTCGCGTCCGCGCCCCCCAGCGCCTCCTCGGGGAGCTCATTGCCGGTGAAGGACGAGGACGGGATCCGCGTGAAGGTGAGCGCCGGGCGCGCGTCCTCGCCGAAGCCTGCGTCGTTGATCGCGAGCTGCGCGGCTTCGGTGGGTGAGAACCGGGTGGCCACCACGTAGTAGCGCAAGGTCTCCTCGCGCGCGGCGAACGGGACGGTGAAGGCCGGCGGCGACCCATGGAAGGAAGCGTCCAGCCGCAGCTCGAGCACCGCGACCGCGCCCCCGCGCGCGAGTTCCCCATCCAGGTAGCAGCGCGTGACGTGGGTCGAGTCATCCGCGTAGCGCTCGGTCACCGTGAGCGCACCGGGTGCGAGCGCCGTCATCTCGAAAGAGACCGCCGGGCGATCCGCCGAGGCCGTGACCGTGTGCGCCTGCACCTCGTGGCCGTCCGCGTCGGTCAGCGCTGCGGTCACCGGGCGATCTGCGCGCGAGAAGGAGTGGGAGAACACATGGCCGACCAGCCGCACCCGATCCGGCGCATCCAGCGCGGTGGGCGTGCCCGCGTTCCGATAGCGCAGGATGAAGGGCGAGACGGGCACGTCGGCGGTGACGTTGGCGAAGTGCGCCGACGAAGGCTTGAGGCCCACGCGCAGGATTCGGCCGCTGGCGTCGACGCGGGGAAGCCCGTCCTCGGCGACGTCCGCCAGCACGTGCAGGGCGCCATTCCGGATCCGCGTCAGACAGCGCGCGGACGCGAGCAACTTCACCGCGTCCTGGGGAAGCAGGAAGTCGAGTTCTGCGGACGCACCGCCGGACCACGCATGCGAGGCGCTGATCGACAGGAGTGGCCGGAAGTCGAAGCTCATGCCGACCGCACCTCCCCGGTCAGCGAGGTGATCGGCGCGCCCACGGACGACGGTGCCGCGTCCTGCAGGAGCACCATCCGCACCTTGTAGACGACGGAGGGGAGCTGCTTGGCGCCGAGGAACGCCCAGATCTGGTTCACCTGCTCGTAGCCGAGCGTCTGCAGCTCGAGCGTGAGCCGATCGATGCGCGGATCGAGCCCCGGGTGCGCCTCGGACGTGAAGCCCGGGTGCGCCTGGAAGAAGGTGAGCAGGTGCGACAGGTAGCGCAGCGACTGGTCGTACTGCGAGAAGCGCGCGGTGAAGAGGACGTGGAGGTTGAGCTTCAGGGGCGGCTGGACCACGACCTGCACGCCTCCCTGCCACCGCGTCTCGGGGAGCTGGGCGCGCACCACCCGCTCCTCCTCGAGGTGGATCAGCGTGACCCCGAGCTGCTCGTCCGGGAGGAGGTACTTGCCGGCGTCGTCCGCCACGCGCGCGAGTTCGGCCTTGCCGAAGTCGGATCCGGTGCGGGCCGCGAGATACGCGTTGAGCTCCTTCACCAGGAACTTGAGCGCGACGTCCAGCATGTGCGGCCCCCCCTCCGAGAGCCAGTGACGCAAGCGAAAGCGCGTTCGGCGCATCCGCGGTGACAGCGGCGCGTTCTAGGCTTCTGCGGAGGGAAGTGTCAAATGCAGCACCTTCGCTCAAGTTGACGGGAAAGTTACGACCAGATGGTCGATGCAAGAGCGCGCGTGTTGCGAGTTTCTCCGGTTCTTGATTCGAGCCGCTAGATGGAGTGAGACTGCGCCCGATCGCTGCGGGTCGTCCGTTTCATCAGGAGGGGGAATCTGGAAGTAGCCGCGCACAAGCCTGTGGCTCGGACGGCGACGCACGTGCCCGCGGCCGCAGCGGTGGCGGTCCGCGCGACGGTGGCTCCAGCCGTGCAGCGACAGAGTGCGCTGCGGGTCTCATCGCCACAGGAGGCCGCCGAGCGAGAAGCGGAGTCCATTGCCGGAAAGGTGATGCGGATGCCGGCCCGTCCGGCCGCCTTCATGCTGGACGGCCGGACCTCTCCCTCCACCGCGCGCTTCTCCGCCGCAATCGCGCTCATGCGCGAGGCGGGCAGGGAACGTCGCGAGAATGGCGTGCCGGCGGTGAGCGCGCAGACTGCTGCGGAGATTGCGCAGAGCCGGACCGGCGGTTCACCCCTCCCGCCGAGCGTCCGCGCATTCATGGAGCCGCGCTTCGGCGCCGACTTCAGCCGGGTACCATCGCGCCGGTGAGCCAGCCGATGAGCGATGCGCGCAGGTGGACGAGGAAGCGGCTATGGAGCAGATCATGTCCTTCGTGCAGAGCCGGATCGTCACCGCGGCGATCACCC
>CAZCWA010000028.1:0-1231 GCA_964502265.1 uncultured Myxococcaceae bacterium
CGGCGCTGTGCTGGGTGCGGCTGGGCGCGGTGGACGTGGCGCTGGCCGAGGCCGCCCTGGGCTCGGGACTGACCGGCGCGCTCTTGCTGGACGCGGTGAGGGGCGTGGCCGTCACCCGCCGGCACGGGCCGCGGACGCGGAGCCCCGACCGATGAGACGGCGCCTTCTGCGCGCGGGGAGGCTTTGGGTGATGGGGCTCGGGGCAGCGCTCGGCGTGCTCCTGCTCGGGGCGGCCTCGGCCCTCCCCGCTGCGCCGCGCACGCTCACCCGCGAGGTCCACGGCGCGCTGGACGCGGCGAACGTGGCGCAGCCGGTGACGGCGGTGCTCCTGGTCTTCCGCGGCTACGACACGCTGCTCGAGGTGGGCGTGCTGCTGCTCGCGTGGGTGGCGGCGCTCTCGGTGGTGGGGCTGCCATCGCTGCGATCGGTGCCCGGCGTGCCTGGCGTGGCCGGCGTGCCCGCGCGCCACCCGCTGCTTCGGGCCGCCACGGGCCACCTCGTCCCGGTGATGGTGCTGGTGGCAGGCCACCTGGTGATGCTCGGCACGCGAGGCCCGGGCGGCGCCTTCCAGGCCGGCGCGGTGCTGGCGGCCACCTTCGTGCTGCTCTGGATCGCCGGGCATCGCACCCTCTTCGGAAGGCCCGCCCTCCTGCAGCGCCTCGTGGCCGCGGGCGGCTTCGTCTTCTTCTTCGTCGCCGCGCTGGCGCCGGCCCTTCGCCGCGGCGGAAGTCCCTTCGCGTGGTCTGCCTCGGCCACGCCCGCCGTGGTGCTGGCGGTGGAGCTGCTGCTGATGCTCGGGATCGGAGCCACCCTCGCCGCCCTCTTCGTCACGCCCCAGGCCGAGGAGCGCGAGCGGTGAGCGCCCAGGTCGCCCTCTTCGGCGCGCTGGGCCTCGTGCTCTTCGCCCGCGGTCTGTACGCGCTGGTCACGCACCGGAGCCTGCTGCGCCGGATGCTCTCGGTGAACGTGATGGCGGTGGGCATCTTCCTCGTCCTGGGCGCGCTCGCCCGCCGCGGCGAGGGCCCGCCGGATCCGGTCCCGCACGCGCTGGTCCTCACCGGGATCGTGGTCTCGGTGGCGGTGACGGGCTTCGGGCTCACGCTGGTGCGGCGGCTGATGGCGGCCCACCCGCTCCCGCCGGAGGACGGCCGGTGATCCTCGTCTGGCCGCTGGCCGTCCCCCTGCTCGGCGCGGCGGTGGTGTTCCTCGTGGGCGGCGGGCGGCTCGGGCG
>CAZCWA010000028.1:1331-20151 GCA_964502265.1 uncultured Myxococcaceae bacterium
TCCCCCTGCTCGGCGCGGCGGTGGTGTTCCTCGTGGGCGGCGGGCGGCTCGGGCGTGTGCTGGGCGCGGCGTTCGGCCTGCTCACCGCGGTCTTCGGCCTGTGGCTGGTGCAGACGGTGCGCGCCGAAGGTCCTGTGAGCCTGGTGGTGGGCGGGTGGGCGCCGCCCTTGGGCATCGCGCTCCGGGCGGACGCGCTGTCGGCCACGCTGCTGCTGGTCTCGGCGGTGGTGGGGACGGGCGTGACGGTGTGGTCAATGGCCTGGGCGCCGAAGCGGGCACAGGCGAAGGACGCCTTCTTCCCCCTCTGGCTCTTCCTCTGGGGCGCGCTCAACGCGCTCTTCGTCTCGGGCGATCTGTTCAACCTCTACGTCACCCTCGAGCTGCTCAGCCTCGCCTCGGTCGCCCTCGTCGCGCTCGAGGGCGGACGCCAGGCCCTCCGCGCGGCGCTTCGCTACCTTTTCTCCTCCCTGGCGGGCTCGCTGCTCTACCTGCTCGGGGTGGCGCTGCTGTATGGCGCGGGCGGCGCGCTCGATCCCGAGCTGCTCTCCCAAAGGCTCACCGCCACGCCTCCGGTGCTGGCCGCCGCCGTGCTCTGCACGGTGGGGCTGTGCCTCAAGACCGCCCTCTTCCCGCTCCACTTCTGGCTGCCCTCCGCGCACGGGGGCGCGCCCGCACCGGTGAGCGCCGCCCTCTCCGGCCTGGTGGTGAAGGCCTCGTTCTACGTGCTGCTGCGCGTCTGGTTCGACGTGCTCCCCTCCGGCGCGCTGTGGGCGATGGCGCCGGCTTTGGGCGTGCTCGGCGGGGCGGCGGTGGTCTGGGGCTCGGTGCAGGCGCTTCGACAGCGGCGGCTGAAGCGGATGGTGGCGCACTCGACCGTGGCGCAGCTCGGCTACCTCTTCCTCGCGCTGCCGCTGGTGGCGGCGGGCGCACACGACGCGTGGCGGGGCGCGCTCTTCCTCGTCCTCTCGCACGCGCTGGCCAAGAGCGCGATGTTCCTCGCCGCCGGCGCGATGGTGCACGCCGCCGGGAGCGACCGGATGGCGGACCTCCGCGGGCTCGCCACCGCGCTGCCGGTCACCACCTTCACCCTCGGGCTGGCGGGGATGACCTTGATGGGCCTGCCCCCGAGCGGCGGCTTCCTCGCCAAGTGGTACCTGCTGCTGGCGGCGGTGCGCAGCGGGCAGTGGTGGTGGGGGGTGCCGCTGCTGCTGGGCGGCCTGCTCGCCGCCGCGTACCTCTTCTCCTCGCTGCGCTGGAGCTTCCTCCCTGCCGCGCCCGGACGCGTGCTGCAGCCGGTGTCGCCGGTGCTGAAGGTGGTGCCGCTGGTGCTCGCGGTGCTGGCGCTGGCGGCGGGGGTGCGGAGCGTGGAGCTGCTCGCGCTCTTCGACGCCGCGGGGACGCGATGACCTCGGGCGCATGGGCCCCGGTGGCGATCCTCGGCACCTCGTTGGGGACCGCGCTCGTCGTCTTCGCGCTGAAGGAGGAGCAGACCCGCCTGCGCTCGGCGCTGAACCTGCTCCCCGCGGTGCTCAAGCTCGTGCTCATCGCCTGGGTGACCTTCGGCGTGCTGCGCGGCGAGCAGTTCGAGTCCACGCTTCCCCTCACCCCGGAGCTCGAGCTCACCCTCCGCGTGGACGCGCTCTCGCTGCTCTTCGTGGGCCTCTCCGCGCTCCTGTGGCTCATCACCACCGTCTACGCGATCGGCTATCTCGAGGAGCTGGGCTCGCCCAACCGCAGCCGCTTCTTCGGCTTCTTCAGCCTCTGCGTCACCTCGACCATGGGCATCGCGCTGGCGGGGAACCTCTTCACCTTCCTCGTCTTCTACGAGCTGCTCACCCTCACCACCTACCCGCTGGTGGTGCACCGGCAGACGCCCCAGGCCCTGCGCGCGGGCCGCATCTACCTCGCCTACACCCTCACCGGCGGCGCGGTGCTGCTGCTCGGCGTGGTGTGGCTGTACGTCCTCGCAGGCGTCGTCCCCTTCACCGTCGGCGGCACGCTGGGCGACATCGCGCGGGCGCGCCCCACCGAGGCGACGGTCCTCTTCGTGCTCCTCGTCTCCGGCCTCGGGGTGAAGGCGGCGCTGGTGCCGCTCCACGGCTGGCTCCCCACCGCGATGGTCGCGCCGGCGCCGGTGAGCGCGCTTCTGCACGCGGTGGCGGTGGTGAAGGCGGGCGCGTACGGGATCGTGCGGGTGGTCTACGACGTCTTCGGCATCGAGACCTGCCGGGAGCTGGGCGTGCTCGGGCCTCTGGGCGCGGTGGCGGCGGTGACCATCCTCTTCGCCTCCTTGCGCGCGCTCACCCAGGACGACCTCAAGCGGCGGCTGGCGTATTCGACCGTGAGCCAGCTCTCGTACATCACGCTCGGGGTGGCGCTCTTCGGGCACCTCGGGACCACCGGGGCGCTGGTGCACCTCGTCCACCAGGGCCTGATGAAGGTCACCCTCTTCTTCTGCGCCGGCAACGTGGCCGAGACGCTGCACCTTCACAAGGTGAGCGAATTGCGCGGGGTGGGCCGCCGCATGCCCCTCACCATGCTGGCCTTCACCGTGGGCGCGCTGGGGATGATCGGCCTGCCGCCCACCGCCGGGTTCGTGAGCAAGTGGTACCTCGGCCTGGGCGCGCTGGAGGGCGGCGATCACTGGGCGGTGGCGGTCCTGCTGCTCTCCACCGTGCTCAACGCCGCCTACTTCCTTCCGCCCATCCTCCACGCGTGGTTCGAGCTGCCCCCGCGCGCGCTCTCGCCGAGGAAGGGACGGTGGGAGGCGCCGCCTTCGCTGGTGCTGCCGGCAGTGGCGACCGCAGTGCTCTCGCTGCTGGCGGGCGCGCTGGCCGGAGCACCCTACAGCCCCCTGCAGATCGCCCAGGCGGTCACCGCGATCGAGTACGGCGATGTCCAGAGCGGGGGCCCGAGGTGACCTCCGCCCTGCTCCCGTGGATGGCCCCGCTGCTGCTCGTGCCGCTGTGGCTTGTGCCCGGGCCTGCGCACCGCCTCGCGGCGATCCTCACCCCGTGGGCCGCGCTGCCGGCGCTGGGGGTGGCGCTCTTCTCCGGGCCGCCGTGGACGGTGGAGGTCCCATCGCTCCTTCTGGGCGCGCGCTTCGGGCTCGATGCGCCCGGGCGAATCTTCCTCCTGCTCACCGCGGGGGTCTGGCTTGCGTCCGGCATCTTCGCCCGAGGCTTCCTCGCCCGGGACCGCGACCGCCGACGCTTCTTCGTCCTCTTCCTCGTGGCCCAGTCCGGCAACCTCGCGCTGGTGCTGGCGCAGGACGTGCCGGGCTTCTACTGCGCCTTCGTCGCGCTCACCTTCGCCGGCTACGGGCTGGTGGTGCACGAGGCCACGCCCGCCGCCCGCCGCGCGGCCCGGGTCTATCTGGTGATGGCGGTGGGCGCGGAGGTCCTCCTCCTGCTCGCCTTCTTCCTCGCCGCGAACGCCGCGAACGCCGCGAGCGCCGCGAGCGCCTCGGGACACGCCGGGCTCGAGCAGGTGCGCGAGGCCATCGCCCAATCGCCCCAGCGCCACCTCATCGTCGCCCTGCTGCTGGCGGGCTTCGGGGTGAAGGCGGGGGCGCTGCCGCTGCACGTGTGGCTCCCGCTCGCCTATCCGGTGGCGCCGGCGCCGGCGAGCGCGGTCCTCTCCGGATGTCTGATCAAGGCGGGGCTTCTGGGCTGGCTGCGCTTTCTGCCGCTGGGGAGCTGGGAGGCCGAAGGCTGGGGCATGGCGCTGGCGCTGCTGGGCCTTGTGGCGGCCTTCTACGGGGTGGCGGTGGGGCTGACCCAGAGCGACCCGAGGACGATCCTCGCCTACTCGAGCATCAGCCAGATGGGGCTCATCAATGGCGTGGTGGGCATCGGCCTCTCGCAGCCGGCGGCGTGGGGAACGGCGTCCGCGGCGGTGGCGCTCTTCGCGCTGCACCACGGGCTGGCCAAGGGCGCGCTCTTCCTCGGCGCGGGATTGGCGGTCGGCGTGCCGAGGGAGGACCGGGGTCCGGCGAGGGCCCTGCTGCTGTTGCCCGCGCTCGCGTTGGCCGGTGCGCCGCTGACCAGCGGGAGCTTCGCCAAGGGTGCGCTCGAAGTACTGGTGCCCGAGGCGCCGCTTCCCCTGCCCCGGCTTCTGCACCTTCTGTTGCCGCTGGCCAGCGTGGCGACCACGGTGCTGATGGGGCGCTTCCTCATCGCCTGCGCGCGCTTCCCTCCACGCGAGCACCATGGCCACCGCGAGAAGCGCCTTTGGGAGTGGGCCGGCTTCGGCGTGCTGCTGGTGGCGGTCGTCTGTGCGCCCATCGCCGTCGCGCGGGCCGAGGCGTGGGAGGGCGCCTTCTACACCGGCCTCTCCGTCTCGAAGTTCGTCTCCTCCCTCTGGCCGGTGCTGGTGGGCGCATCGATGGTGTGGATCGTGGTCCGGCGCGGGTGGTGGCGGTTCGGGCATCCCATGGTGGCGGCAGGAGACCTGCTCGCGGTCGCCGAGGCGGTGGGACGTGCCTTCGCCGCCCCCGCACGCGCCGCCCACCGGGTGCTGCTCGCGTTCGACGAGCGCCCGAACCGGCTGCGCATCCGGCCCTGGCTGCTCTTCGTGCTGCGGCGGATGGCGCACGCGGAGGCGGCGTTGACGCGGTGGCAGGTGGCGGGCGGGGTGCTGCTCGGGCTGCTGGTGCTGGCGCTGGCCGTGCTGCTGGGAGGTGCGCGGTGAAAGCGCAGCCGGGCCGATGGTTCCGCGCGGGCCTGGTGCGCGCGGCCTTTGCGGTGGGGATCTGGTGGGCGCTGAACGAGGGCGAGGTTCCCTACCCCCTGGCGATGCTCGGCTTCGTGGCCGCGGCGACGGTTGCGAGCCTGTGGCTTCGGCCGCCGGGAGGATCGCTCAGGCCGGCCGCGGTGGTCCGGGTGGCCGTGTTCCTCCTGCGTCATGGCGCGTCGGCCTCGTTCGACGTGGCGGTGCGCGCGCTGCGGCCGAGCCTGCCGGTGCGGCCCGGCTTCCTCCACCACCCGTTCGCCCTTCCGCCCGGCGGTGCGCGGAACTTCTTCGTGGGCGCGGTGAACCTGATGCCGGGGACCGCGAGCGTGCGCATCGAAGAGGACCTGCTGGTGCTGCACGTGCTGGTGCGCGACGATCCGAGGACGGTGCCCACGCTGCTCGAGCTCGAGGCGCTGCTCGCGGACGTCGTTCGGTGAGTCCCGCTGCACGGTCGGTGGTGCGCGCGGCCCCGGAGTCGGCTAGGTCGAAGGCATGAAGGTGCTGGTCGTCTATTCGAGGCTGTACGCCAAGGCCCTGTCCGACGCGCTCGGGTCCATCCGCAAGAACGCGTGGACCCTCCTGTTGCCCATGGCCCTGCTGGTGGGCTCGGCGGTGGTGACGCTCATCCTGGGCAACCTGCTTCCGGGGATCCTCGTCGGCTTCGTCGTCTACCTGGTCGGTCTGGCCATCGCGTCGACCTACCTCTACTTCGTGAGCGAGCTGGTGGCGAAGAGCCGGGTCTCGGTCCAGGAGTTCAAGCGCGCGGCCGGGGCCTACTTCTTCCCGCTGATGGCGGTGGGCTTCGTGCTCTTCATCGGCCGGCTCCTGTTGAACCTGGTGCTGCAGGGCGGCCGGGTGCCCAACGCAGACGCGCTGATGGCCATCCTCTCCATCCTGCTGATGGTGCTGCTCTCGGCCGCGCCCGAGGTCATCTACCAGCGGACGCCGCACGGCGGGATCGCCACCATCCAGACGTCGATCCAGTTCCTGCAGCAGAACTGGCTGGAGTGGATCGTCCCCAACATCCCGCTCTTCGTCGTGGTCTGGGGGCTGCCGCGGCTGGCGGGAGGACTGCCGCTGGGGATCCAGCTCGTCCTCTACGCCCTGATGGGCGCGCTGCTCCACGTGGCGTTCGTCTTCCGCGGCTTCGTCTTCAAGGCGCTGGACCGGAGCTCGCACCGGCAGCGCATGTTCAACTACCGCAACCCGTAGGAACTCCCCATGGCCCACCCCAACGCCGGCAAGCTCCCCGATCCCTCCCAGCTCATCGATCCGGAGAAGCTGGTCCGCCAGTACTTCGAGCTCCGTCCCGACGTGGGCGTGCCCGAGCACCGCGTCGCCTTCGGCACCTCCGGCCACCGCGGCTCGGCGGCGAAGCACGCGTTCAACGAGGCGCACATCCTCGCCATCACCCAGGCGGTCTGCGAGTACCGCAAGGGCCAGGGGATCGACGGGCCGATCTACGTGGGCATGGACACCCACGCGCTCTCGCTGCCGGCGCAGGACACGGTGCTGGAGGTGCTCGCCGCGCACGGGCTCGAGGTGCGGTACAGCCGCCGCGCCACGCCGACGCCGGTGGTCTCGCACGCGATCCTCGTCCACAACCGCGGACGCAGCGAAGGCCTGGCGGACGGGATCGTGATCACGCCCTCGCACAACCCGCCCGAGGATGGGGGCATCAAGTACAACCCGCCCAACGGCGGCCCCGCGGACACGGACGTGACCGGCTGGGTGGAGAACCGCGCGAACGCGCTCCTGGCGGAAGGGAACGCGGGCGTGAAGCGGGTGGCGCTTTCGACCTCGGGTGTCCGCGAGCACGACTTCATCACGCCCTACGTGGACGACCTCGGCAGCGTGATCGACCTCGAGGCTGTCGCGCGGGCGGGGGTGCGGATCGGCGCGGATCCGATGGGCGGATCGAACCTCGACTACTGGGATCCGATCGCCGCGAAGTACGGCCTGCAGCTCGAGGTGGTGAACCGGAGCGTGGACCCGACCTTCCGGTTCATGCCGCTCGATCACGACGGGAAGATCCGGATGGACTGCTCGTCGCCGTACGCGATGGCGTCGCTGGTGGGGCTGCGCGAGAAGTACGACATCGCCTTCGGCAACGACACCGACTCGGACCGCCACGGCATCGTCACCCGGAGCGTTGGGCTGATGAACCCGAACCACTACCTCGCGGTGGCGATCTCGCACCTGTTCGCCACGCGGAAGGGCTGGGGCGAGCGCGCGGCGATCGGCAAGACGCTGGTGTCCTCGTCGATGATCGACAGGGTCGGCGCGGCGCTGGGGCGGAAGGTGGTGGAGGTGCCGGTGGGCTTCAAGTGGTTCGTCGGCGGGCTGCTCGACGGGTCTTTGGGCTTCGGCGGCGAGGAGAGCGCCGGCGCGTCGTTCCTGCGCAAGGACGGCACCGTGTGGACGACGGACAAGGACGGGATCATCCTCGACCTGCTGGCGGCGGAGATCCTCGCGGTGACCGGCAAGGATCCGGGCGAGCACTACCGCGCGCTCACCGAGCGCTTCGGCGCGCCCCGCTACACGCGGATCGATCAGCCGGCGAACGCGGCGCAGAAGGCGGCTTTGAAGAAGCTGTCGCCCGAGAGCGTGAAGGCGCAGACCCTGGCCGGCGAGCCGATCACCGCGCGGCTGACGAAGGCCCCGGGGAACGGCGCGGCCATCGGCGGTCTGAAGGTGGTGGCGGAGAACGGCTGGTTCGCGGCGCGGCCCTCCGGCACCGAGGACGTCTACAAGATCTACGCGGAGAGCTTCCGCGACGAGGCGCACCTGCAGGCGCTGGTGGAGGAGGCGCGCGGGATCGTCGGCGCCGCCTTCGGGTGATCGCGAATACCCGGCGCTTGACTCTGGCTCACTACGCCGCTTAATCTGCTTTTCGTTTCGCCCGCAGCGCTCCCCACGACAGACGTGAAGCTGAACGTGAGGAGAAGCCATGGTGCGTGTGTGGAAGGTGGTCGGGGTCTCGCTGCTGCTCGGGATGGCGGCGGGGTGTGTGGAGGAGGTCGGGGAGGACTGCAGCGCCACGCCGGCGGTGTGCGCGAACGGGTATCACTGCGATGTCGCCTCGCGGCTGTGCGTGAAGACGCCGCCGTGGAAGCCGGACGGCGGGCCGCATGCCCCATCGGGTGACGGCGGCCAGCCCCGCTGCAGCTCGGACTTCGAGTGTGAGGGCGATCCGGGAGGCGCCTACTGCGCGGCGGACCTCGGGCGCTGCGTGGCGTGCGTGCCCGAGCGGGACACCTGCCCCGCGGACCAGCACTGCGATCCGGACACCCACGCATGCGCGCCCGGCTGCCGGCTCGATGAAGGGTGCGGCGAAGACGAGCGCTGCGACGTCCAACAGAACGTGTGCGTGCAGTGCCTGGGGGACGGAGACTGCGCCAGCGGAACCCGCTGCGTGGACGCGCAGTGCGTGCCGGGGTGCGAGAACGACGGGCACTGCGCGGCGGGCGAGAGCTGCTGCGACGGGGCCTGCGTGAGCACGCGCCAGAGCGCCACCCACTGCGGGGGATGCGGGATCACCTGCGCTCCCGCCAACGCCACCCCCCTCTGCTCGAACGGGGTGTGCGGGGTGGCGGCGTGCGCGAGCGGCCACGTCGACTGCAACAAGACGGTGGCGGACGGGTGCGAGACGGACGTGCGGGTGAGCCTCGAGCACTGCGGTGCCTGCGGACAGACCTGCGCGCCCGCCAACGCCACCGCCACCTGCCAGAGCGGGAAGTGCGGCATCGCCGCCTGCGCGCAGGGCTATTCGGACTGCAACGGGGACGTCCGGGACGGGTGCGAGGCGAACCTCATGTCCAGCCTCGCCCACTGCGGCGCGTGCGGCTCGGTGTGCGCCAGGCCCAACGCCCAGATGACCTGCCAGGCCGGGACGTGCGGGTATCTCGGATGCATGCCCGGGTGGACGGACCTCGACGGGCTCCCCTCGAACGGCTGCGAGTACGCGTGCACCGCCACGCCCGGGCCGGACCTGCCGGACGACGGGTTCGTGGACTCGAACTGCGACGGCATCGACGGCGACCGGAGCGGCGCGGTCTTCGTGTCCCTGTCCGGGAACGACGCGTGGACGGGGACGATGCAGGCGCCCAAGCGGACGGTGCAGGCCGCCATCAACGCCGCGGCCCAGAGCGGGCGGGACGTCTACGTCTCGGCGGGGACGTACAACATCGGCACGCTGGCGCTGGCCAACGGGGTGTCGATCTACGGCGGCTTCAACCCCACGAACTGGTCGAGGGCCGCGCAATACGAAGTCACCTTTCAACACGACGGGAGCGTGTCCGCCGGCCGGCTGGTGGGCGCTTCGGGCAGCGGGCTCACCTCGGAGACGGTGCTCGACAGGATCACCCTGCGGACGCCGAACGCTTCCGGGTCCGGGGTGAGCAACTACGGCCTTCACTGCACGAACTGCCCCGGCCTCGTGGTGAGGCGCAGCACGGTGCGGACCGGGAACGGCTCGCCGGGCGCCAACGGCGTGGACGGCGCCAACGGCGCGCACGGGGGGCACGGCAGCGCCGGCATCGCCGGAGCATGCGACCTCGTGTTCGGTGCCGCCGGCGGACTGGGAGGAGGGGCTTCGTGCGTGAACGCGGGCGGCGGCAGAGGCGGCGGGGGCGGAACGACCGGCGCAGGCCAGCGCGGGTTCTCGTCCCAGTCCGGCATCCCGGGCGGCCTGGGCGGTTCCCACAACGGCTGCAGCGGAGGCGGCGCAGGCGGGATTGGTGCCTCCGGCTCCTCCGGCGGTCCGGGCGCCAACGGCAACGGCGGTACCGGCCAGTTCACCAACGGGTTCTGGCAGGGGCAGTCGGGAACCGCAGGCGCCCCGGGCGTGAACGGCCTCGGTGGAGGCGGTGGTGGGGGCGGCGGGGCACAATCCGGCACCTTCTGCAACGACGGAACGGGCAACGGCGGTGGGGGTGGCGGAGGTGGCGGCTGCGGCGGTACGGCCGGGACCGGTGGCGGCGCAGGCGGCGGCTCCTTCGCGGTGGTGCTGGTGAACTCGACCGGCGCACAGGTGATGCACAGCACCCTCGCCTCCGGGCGGGGCGGGTCAGGTGGCGCGGGAGGTGCGGGCGGCTGCGGAGGCAACGGGGGCGCCGGAGGGCCGGGCGGCAACACCTGCACCAGCGAGGTCGGCCGGGGCGGCAACGGAGGCCTCGGCGGGGGCGGAGGACGCGGTGGTCACGGCGGCGGCGGCGCCGGAGGCCCCTCCTACGCGCTGGTGAGGCTGAACACGCAGCTTACGCCGGTGGTCTCCACGCTCTCCGCGGAGAACCTCGGGCTCGGTGGACCGGGCGGCTCGCGCGCGTGCTACGGCGTGACCACCCAGGGACAGAGCGGCCAGAGCGGGGTATCCGGACAGATCCACTGACCGCTCGGGACGGTGCCGCCCGCGCTTGCATCCCTGCACGCGGGCTCGGCAAGGTCGAGGGCATGCCCCGCCTCATCGACGCGCTGCCACCGCTCTACGCCGACCTGCTCCCGGAGCTGTTCCGCGCGAACATCCCCGAGGAGACCAAGGCCACCTGCGCCCGGTGCGCGATGTGCGAGCCGGCCGGCCGGGGCGACTCGCCCGCCCGGGCGCAGGTGGAGTCGGTGGACGGGGTCTCGCGCTTCTTCCGCCCGGACACCAAGTGCTGCACCTTCCACCCGCGGCTGCCGAACTACCTGGTGGGCGCGCTGCTCTCCGACGGGCGGCCGGAGCTGGCCGAGGGCCGCCGCCGCGTCTCGGCCCGCATCGCGGACCGGCTCGGGGCCACCCCGCTGTGGCTGCGCGCGCCGCCCGCCTACGACCTGCTCTACGCCCACGCCCGCCGCTCCTTCGGCAAGGCGGAGCGGCTGCTCTGCCCGTACTTCTCACGCGAGACCGGTGGCTGCACCGTGTGGGCGTACCGGGAGGCGGTCTGCTCCACCTACTTCTGCCAGTACGTGGCGGGCGCGGACGGGCGCACCCAGTGGACGGAGGTGAAGCGGTTCCTCACCCTCGTCGAGGTGCAGCTCTCGCGCTGGGCGGTCTGGAAGCTCCTGCCCGCGTTCATCGGTGAAGGCCGAGACCGCGAGGACCCCGCCGGCAGGCTGCTCGGACCGGAGGAGCTCGACGGAAAGGGCACCCCGCTCCCCGAGCACCGCGCGCTGTGGCGCGAGTGGACCGGCCGCGAGGAGGACTTCTACCGGGAGTGCTTCCGCCTCGTGTCGGCGCTGACCGCGCGGGACCTGGAGCGGATGCTCGGGCTCGACGGCGAGCTGCAGCTCGAGGTCCTCCGCCAGCGGATGCGCGAGGCCACCGAGCCGAAGCTGCCGGCGGTGCTGCGCTTCAACCCGGACGCGACGGTGAAGTGGCGGCCGGACGGGAGCGTGGCGCTCGGCGCCTACAGCGAGAACGAGGCGCTGGAGCTGCCGGGCGTTGCCTACGGGCTGCTGGTGGAGTTCCGCGGCGGCGGCGAGCCGGTGGTCGCGGTGCGCGAGCGCCTGCGGACGAAGCACGGCGCGGACCTCGACGAGGACGTCCTGCTCACCCTCTACCGCCACCGGGTGCTGGTGGATGGCGGGGCCCCGGGCGCGGCCTGAGCCGGTAGCCCCCTCAAAGCTGGGTCAGAACACCAGCCCCGCCGCGGCGTACGGACCGATGAACATCTCGGTGTTGTGCACGCCGTCTACGCGGCCCTGGTCGTTGATGGCGAGCATCCGCACGCCGCCGCGCACCTCCACCACGCCCAGCCGCAGCCCGAGGCCGGCGCGGGTATCGACCTTGGTGAAGGGGATGAGGGTGAGGTTCGCCGCCGCGTCGAAGGTCAGCGGCCCGAGCACCTTGGCCGAAGCCGAGAGCCCACCGGACGGTCCCACGAAGGTCGCATCCGGGGCGAAGGCCGAGGACACCCCGAGGTGCCACCGCAGCCGCGACCGCCCGTTGCCGACGATGGACCGGGTGATCGACGCGTCGAACAAGGTCACCCGGTCCAGGGGCTGACCGGACGCCTCGGGGAGGAAGAGGAGGTTGTCCACCCGCGCGTCGAAGCCCCACCGCGTCCAGTCCGCCAGCAGGCCCGCGCTGAAGATCCCCGCCCCGAGCGCCGGCTGGACGCCCGCGAGCAGCTCGAAGCGCTGGACGCCGGACTGCTCCTGCTCGGGTGCCGGGTGGTGCGCGTGGACGTCCGGCTCCGAGCCCACGTAGGTGTGGCGCTCCACGACGACGCCGCCGCCCCCGCAGCAGGGCGCAGGCGCCACGTAGACCCTGCTGCCCCGGCGCCGGTGGCCCCCATACCGGTGGCCGCGATCCCGGTCCCGTCCGCCGCGCGTCCGGACCGCGCTGGCCGCGTGGGTGCCGGAGCTGCCGCGCTCGACCTTGTGCCCGCGCGACTTGGAGCCCCCGCCGCCGGAGCCCTTCTTGCCGTTGCTCTTGCTCTTCGATCCGCGGTCGGCGGGCTCGGAGGCCTTGCCGAAGCGGGCCTCGGCCTCGCCGGCCCACACCAGCGCACAGGCCGTCACGAGGGCAACCGTCAGGCTGCGGGAGAGGGAGCGGAAACCAGTCATGGCGATCCTCGGGGAGCGAAGGAGCGTGTGCGTCAGCCGCCTCGGACGGCGGGCCACCGGGGATATTCAACGCCCCCTTCAGACGTACTTGTCGCCGCGGACCACCCCCACCTCGGTCACCCAGGCGACCACGGCGTAGTGGCGGAAGTACCGCTCGGCGACGTGGGCGAGGATCTTCTCGCAGACCTCCTCCCCCACCAGCACGTCGATCTGGATGTTGCCCGCGCCGAGGTCGCTCGCCCGCACGCCGCGGGAGCCCTCGCCGCGGACCTCGGTGAGCGTGTACCCGCGCGCGCCGAGACCCTTGAGCTCCCGGAGGAGGCGGGCCTCGAGCACGGCCTCGGCGACGATCGTCACCTTCTTCAGCGTCACCATGTCTTCGTTCCCAGCGCGCCGTGGATGAGGCCCGCGAGCGCGTAATAGAGGGGGATGCCCACCGTGAGGTTGAAGGGGAAGGTGATGCCCAGCGAGGCGGTGAGGTAGTACGACGGGTTGGCCTCGGGCAGCGCCACGCGCACCGCGGCGGGCGCGGCGATGTAGGAGGCGCTGGCCGCGAGCACGCCCATCACCATGCTCCCCCCGAGGCTCAGGCCGGTCCACGCGCCGAGCGTCACGCCCAGCGCGCCGTGCACCACCGGCATCACCAGCCCGAAGGCGAAGAGGAACAGGCCCACCTTCCGGAAGTCGCGCAGGCGCCGCGCCGCGACCATGCCCATCTCCAGCAGGAAGAGGGTGAGCGCGCCCTGGAAGAGGTCGAGGAAGAACGGCGTCACCGGCTTCAACCGCTCGGGCCCGGAGAGCAGGCCGATCAGCACGCCGCCGATGAGCAGGAGGATGCTGCGCCCCGCGAGGACCTCGTGCAGCACCGCGCTCCACCTCCCCGAGCGTCCGCGTTGCGCGAGCAGCAGCGCGACGATGATCGCCGGCACCTCGAGCAGCGCCACCAGGGACGGCATGAAGCCCTCGCGGGGCACGCCCACCGCGTCGAGGAAGGTGAGGCTGGCGATGAAGGTGACGGCGGAGACCGAGCCGTAGTGGGCGGCGAGCGCGGCCGCGTCCGGCACGCCGAAGCGCCCGAGCCCGCGCAGGATCGCAAAGCACCACAGCGGCACCCCGATGCCCAGAGCGAGCGTCGCCAGCGCCGGCTTCCACACCACCGACAGCGGCGTCTGGCTCAGCGCGAGGCCGCCCTTCATCCCGATCGCGAGGAGGAGGAAGATGGAGAGCGCGGCGTAGAGCGGGTCGGGGAACTTGAGGTCGCTGCGGACCAGCGTGGCGAGGATCCCGAGCAGGAACGCCAGCACCGTCGGCGTCAGCAGGTTGATCCGCAGGAGGTCCAGGGTGTCCATGCGCGGACGGACGCTAGACCACGGCCTCTCCGTGCGGCACCTCCGTCACCGGCCGGCGCGCGGCATCGTTCACTCGGCGGGCGCGGGCTGCAGGTCCGGGATGAAGGCGTGCCGCGCGGCGTCCCTGCGGAGCGCCTCGATCGTGTTCCGCTGCCGCTCGGCCCTCTGCGCCAGCGCGGCGAAGTCGAAGCCGCGCAGGCGCGGGTCGTTCGGCGCCAGCACCCGGAAGGAGAGCCAGAGCGCGTGCTTGCCGTCGATGCCGGTGGCGATCTGCTCCAGCGCGAGGAAGTTGCTGGCCGGGGAGAAGAACACGAGCTTCTCGTTCACGCCCGCGCGGCTCAGCCGCCCGCCGATGCGCCCGGCCAGAAGCTTCGCCAGCCGCGTGCGGTAGCCCAGCGCGCT
The DNA here is from genome assembly GCA_964502265.1 of uncultured Myxococcaceae bacterium. Lineage (GTDB taxonomy): Bacteria > Myxococcota > Myxococcia > Myxococcales > Myxococcaceae > JAFAFL01. The sequence continues at coordinate 15,365 of CAZCWA010000028.1, forward strand.
CTGCACCGCGAGCAGCTCGCGCCGGTCTTCACGCAGCTCCTCGAGGAAGGTCTCCAGCACCGCGCGGTGCTGCTCGAAGCCGCGCTCGAGGCACTGCATCACCAGCTCCTCCGCCACGAAGGCGCCGAGCAGGTGGTCGTCGATGTAGGAGGCCAGTCGCGGTCGCACGCCCGACACGTTGCGCATCCTCCCCGCGGCCCACCACCCCGCGGACGCTGCCTGCCCGCTCGCCTCCCTTCAGCGGGAACGCCGCCGCCGCACCGTCCCCACCAGCGCGAAGAGCCCGAGCGGCACCATCCACCCTGCCCCGCCCGCACCGCAGCCGCAGCCGCCGGTGGTCTGGAACTCGAGGTCCGCGCGGCCCGTGTTGCCCGCCGCATCGCGCGCGCTGACCGTGAGCACGTGGGACCTGCCCGAGTACGCGGACGCGTCGAACCCGGCCTGCCACGGCGCCTCCACCCGGGACGCGAAGGGCGCGCCGTCGACGCTGAACACCACCTCGGTGACGCCGCGGTCGTCGGAGGCTTCCGCGAGCACGGTGACCAGACCGGACAGCGGACCCGGCTGCGGGCTGAGGATGGTCACCAAAGGCGGCGAGGTGTCCGGCGCGTTGTTGACCAGCTCCACCGCGACCTCCGCGGACCAGATGGTCTCGCCCGACGCATCGACCACGCCGGCGCGCACCCGCCTCGGACCATCCGGATGCAGGCGCGTGTCCCAGACAAGCTCGTAGGGCGCAAGCTGCGCCTCGCCGATCTCCACGTCGTCCACGGTGAAGCGCACGCGCGCCACCCGCGGGGCCTCGTTCACCTGCGCCACCAGCCGCACCGTCTCGCGCAGCTTCGCGCCCTGCGACGGGCTGGAGAGCGCGACGACCAGCGGTGGCGGCTCCTGCGGGGTGACCACCACCTGCGCGGTGGCGCCGAAGCCCTGCGCGGTCGCGGTGACGGTGTGCGGTCCGCCGGAGGTGGGGCCCGCGGTGAAGCACCCCTCCGCGTCGATGCTCCCGCCGGCGGAGACGGCCCACGCGAAGGCGGGCTGCGGCTGCATCGGCGTGCCGAACTGATCCCGCGCGCGCGCCACGAACTGGGCGGTCCCGTTCGGCTTCACGATCGCCTGCAGCGGCGTGACCTTCACCTCGCCCGCGCGCTGCTCGACCACCACCTCCACACTGCTCTGCGCCGAGAGCCCGAACGGATCCTGCACCGTGGCGGTGAGCTGGTAGGTGCCGGCGCGGGTGAAGGTGGCGGTGCTCTCGCGGGCCGCGTTGCTCCCGTTGGGCGAGAAGGTGACCGCGGCAGGCCCGCTCGACGTCCACGCGTAGAGGAGCACCTCGTCCCCGCCGTCGTCGGTCGCGAGCACGGAGACCTGCGTGGTCTTCCCGCCCACCGGGTTCGGGCTCGCCATCGCCGGCTGGGTGATGAGCGGCGGGGTGCCGGCGCCGACGATGACCTGCGCGGTGCCGCTGACCTCGCCCGCGGTGGCGGTGAGGGTGTACGGCCCGCCGGCCTCGGCGCCTGCGGTGAACAGGCCGGAGGAAGCATGAACCGTCCCCCCGCCCTGCACGCTCCAGGCGAACGCGGGCGGCGGCGCGATGGGCTGCCCGAACTGGTCGTGCGCCGTGGCGTTGAACTGCCGCTGGGTGTTCACCGCCACCGCCGCGGTGGCCGGCATCACGGTCACCGCATGGGGCGTCTGCGCGACGATCACCGTCACGTCCGACGGCGTCACCTGGTTGGCCGCATCCCGGATGCCGGCGGTGAGCACGTACGTCCCCGCGCGCGAGAACGTTGCGGTCGTCTGCTTCGCCGCGTTCGTCCCGTTCGGCGAGAAGGACACCGGCGCAGGTCCAGAAGACGTCCAGGTGTAGACCAGCGCCGCCTCGCCGCCGTCGTCATCGCCGAGCACCGAGAGCGCGGTCGTGTCCCCTGTCACCGTGGAAGGATTCGCCGCCGCGGCCATCGCCACCGTCGGCACGCGGTCGAGCGGCCCGCATCCGTTCGGGGTCCCCGGCTCCCAGTCGACGCACATCCCGCCGGTGCCCACGCCATAGGAGCCGGACTCGGGGAGGTAGACCACGTTGCCCTGCGGGTCCTCGAAGACGAAGACGTAGCGGCGGCAGCCGGCGCCGGTGAGCGTGTGGTCGTAGCGCCAGGTCCCGTTGGTCTGCGAGCCGCGCTCGAGCGTCATGTTGAAGCACTCGCCGTCGATGTTCACGCGCGCGCCCCGCGGACCGCCGGCGCCGTTGAAGTAGTTGGCGCGGAACTCGATCGGCGTGTTCCCGCTGCCCGGCGTCTTCGGGAAGTGACCGCCGGCGATGAGCGAGCCGGTGGGGTTCCCCGAGCCACCGAAGTTCTGCACCCAGAACGACTGGGTGGCGAAGTGGCCCACGCCGAGCGCACCGTGGTTGGCGAGCAGGTTCGAGCAGTGCCCCTCGCTGTTCATCCAGCCGGTGTGCACGTGGAGCGGCGAGCCGTAGCCGTAGGCGATGTTCTCGCCCGAGCCCGGGGTGCCGAAGAGGCCGATGCGGGTGAAGGTCGGCGTGCCCGCTCCGGGTCCGAGCAGCATCCCGTCCCGGCAGGCGCACGAGAGCTCGCCGTCGCAGGTGCCGGTGGGCAGGTAGATGCTGGAGAGGTTGGGGACGAGCTGGCACGACGAGTCGTGCGCGAAGTAGCTGGACCCGCCCTGCGCGATCGCGTCCTGGAGGTTCCTCGCGTGGAAGCGGGCCGCGCGGTTGAGGTTGTAGCTCCACACCAGCGGCGGCCGCACCGTGCTCGCCGTGCAGGCCTTCATCTCGCCGTTCGGATCGGCCCGTGCGCGGTTGGCGAAGACCTGCACCATCCGCTCCTCCCAGGAGGGGAAGCCGTTCTGGGGGACGCCGCGCTGCGCGAACGCGGTGGACGAGAGCAGCGCACAGGCGACGGCGACGGGCGCGAAGGGGACGCGGCGGTGGAGCATCCGCGGACCTTACCGGGCCCACCTCATCCTCCGCACCCACGGCATTCCCTCCCCGCGCAGGAAGGTCCCGGCTCCTCTGCCCAGCGTGCGCCCTCGCGGCCTTTGCCCCTGGCCACGCTTGCATGGACGCGCCCACGTGAGCCCCTTTGAGAAGAGGAGGAGCCATGGCTCGTGTCAGGCGGCGGTTCGTGTGGAGCACGTTGTGCGCAGCGGCCCTGGCGGTCGGCGGGGTGGGCTGCGCGCGCGACGACGTGCAGCGCCGGCCGACGGATCCCCGGGCGGACAGGCTCGTGCCGGTGCCTGCAGAGGCCCCACCCTTCGCGCCGGATGCTTCCGGCAACCGCGAGCAGACCAACACGCAGGCCCGGGCCGATGAGGTGCGCCCGCCTTCCCTTCCGGTGGTCGACGGGGAGCTGGTGAAGACCTCACGCGAGGAGGTGGTGGTGCGCGATGCGGAGGGCACCGAGTACGCGCTGCGGGTGACGCCCCAGACGCGCTCGTCCGTCCCGCTCGAGGAGGGGACGAGCGTGCGCGCGGCGTGGGTGATGCTGGATGGCGAGCTGGTGGTGACCGACCTTCTGGCGCCGCCGGGGGAGGCGCCTCCGCCCGTGCCCTCCGAGCCCTTCCCCGCGCTGCCGCCACCGCCGCAGTGAGCGGCTCCGCTCCGCTTCAGCTCAGCCCGGCGATGGGCCCCACCTCGTCGACCATGCCGTTGCCGAAGTGGACGTCGTCGTAGTCGAAGAGGTTGAGCAGCGCGGTGTAGACGTTGTGAAGCGAGGTGCGCGAGTCGTACTGCGTCCGCTCCAGCATCCCCATCGCCGCGCGGTTGAAGTCGAGGTGCCGTCCCCCGCGCAGCCGGCCACCGGTGCCGCCCGCGAGCAGCAGGGGCACGTCCGCCGCGCTGTGGGCGCCGCCGTTGCTGAACTCGCTGGTGTGCAGACACACGGTGGTGTCGAGCATCGTCCCCAGGCCCTCGGGGATGGCCTTCATCCCCTCGAGGAAGCGCCCGAACAAGGACAGCCGCCACCGCCGGTTCTGGATCATCGTCGCCACCCACTGCGCGTGGATGTGCCTCGCCGAGCCCTGGTCGCCCACCGCCATCGAGAGGTGGTGCATGGCGTGCGCGTTGCCCTCTTCCGACACGTAGGGCGGCGGCATCCACAGGGTCTCGATGTCGCCAATCTCCAGCGCGGCCACGTGGGTGAGCCCGCAGCGCAGCGCGGCGAGGAGGATGTCCACGTGCGCGCGGCCGACCTCGTCGGGGTTCTGCAGGACGCCCGGCCGCGGGGGCTTCACGCAGCCGGGGAGCTGGGGCAACGCGAGCTGCGCGAGCCGCTGTTCGAGCTCGCGGAGGTGATCGAGGTGCGCCTCCACCGTCTGCTGATCCCTCACGCCCAGCCGCTGCCGGAACCGGCGGGTCAGCTCGCCGGTGCCGTCGAGCACGCTCTTGCGCAAGGCCCTCGCGCGCGCGGCGGCGGGCTCCTCGCGCGCGCCCTCCTCACGGGCCCCGGCGAAGAGCGCGTCGAACGCGGCGATGGGATCCTTCTGCGGCGCCACCTGCTGGTGCGCGGCCCGGTAGAACGGCGAGCCGTAGTGGTAGCCGTCCACCATCAGGTGGATGGACGAGAAGGCGACGGGGTTTCGCTGCGCGAGGCGCTCGGAGAGGACGCGGTCGATGCTCGGGCCGTGGGCGGACTTCTCGGACTCGGATTGATTGCCGGTGAGGCTCGCGTCGGCGCAGGTGAGCGCGGTGGCGTTGTTGTAGCCGTGGTCGCCGTCCAGGTAGACGCCGCGCCGGCCGGCCATGTTGTCCACGCCGCGAAGCTGCA
>CAZCWA010000029.1:0-19827 GCA_964502265.1 uncultured Myxococcaceae bacterium
ACCTTCACCTGGACCTCGTCCACGTAGTTGATGCGGCGGATCTGCACGTCCACCAGCTCCACCCCGAAGTCCGTCACCACAGAAGCCGCGCGCTCGAGGATCCGCCGCGTCAGCCGGTCGCGCCCGAGCTCCACCTTCTCCAACGCCTCCTGCCGCTCGGCATTGTCGGTGAACTCCTCGTCCTCGAAGTCGCGGTTGGAGAAGCGGACGGCCTCGATCAGGTTGAACGAGGCGATGGCGTTGCGCGTCTCGCCGTCGATGATGTCCGAGAGCCTCGAGAGCGCGTTCCGCTCGTCCCGCATGCGCTGGAAGAACTGGAGCGGATCGGTGATGCGCCAGCGCGCGAAGGTGTCCACCCAGATGTACTTCTTGTCCCGGGTGGGGATCTGGTTCGGGTCGCCGCGCCACGGCTGCCAGCGCTTGTCGAAGCGGTTCACCCGATCGATGAACGGCGCCTTGAAGTGGAGCCCCGGCGCGTCCACCGCGGTGCCCCTCGGCTCACCGAAGCGGGTGATCACCGCCTGCTCCGTCTCGTCCAGCGTGTAGGCGCTGGCGAAGCCCACCACCACCAGCACCGCCAGCCCCAGAAGCCCGAAGGCGAGTCCCCGCGTCATCGGCCACCTCCCCGGACGTTCACCGGTGCGTTCGTGTTGCTTCCTTGAGGAGACGTCCCGCCGCCCGCCGCTGCCGCGCTGGGGAGGTCCATCTCCCCGTCGAGCCGCACGAACGGCGTGATCCCCTTCGCGTTCTCGTCGAGCACCAGCTTGCGGCCCGCCTTCTGGAAGACCTCGCTCATCGTCTCCAGGTACATCCGCCGCCGCATCACGTCCGGCGCCCGCTTGTACTCGTCGTGGATGGCGACGAAGCGCTGTGCCTCGCCCTGCGCGCGGTTCACCCGCTCCACCGCGTAGCCCTCCGCCCCCTGGATCGTCTGGTCCGCCTCGCCGCGCGCGCGGGGGACGGCGCGGTTCAGCTCGGCGAAGGCCTCGTTGATCATCCGCTCCTTCTCCTGCACCGCCTGGTTGACCTCGTTGAAGGAGGCCTTCACCTCGTCCGGCGGGTTCACGTCCTGGAGCACCACCTGCTGGATGTCCACGCCGGTCTCGTACCGGTCCGCCAGCGCCTGCGTCAGCTCCTTCGCCTGCGCGGCCACCGCGGTTCGCCCGGTGGTGAGGACCTCGTTCACCGAGTGATCGCCGACGACGATCCGCATCGCCGACTCGGCGATGTCCCGCAGCGTGTCGTCCACGTCCTTCACCCGGAAGAGGTACTTCACCGGATCCGAGACCTTGTACTGGACGATCCACTCCACCACCGCGACGTTCAGATCGCCGGTGAGCATGGTGGACTCGCGCCGGGTCTCGCCGTCGCCCTGCGCGTAGACGGTGCGCGGGCCCGAGCGCTGGGTGCGGAAGCCGAACTCCATCTTGAGCTGGCGCTGCACCGGCACCTTGATCATCCGGTCGATGCCCCACGGCAGCCGGAAGTGCAGGCCGGGGCCCACCGTCTCGCTGTAGCGGCCGAGCCGCAGCACCACGCCGACCTCGTCGGGTTCGATCTGCGCGACCGAGGTGAACGCGGTCCCGGCGACGAGGAGCACGACGAGCGCGAGCAGCAGCTTGCCGCCGAGGCCCCGCCCCATGCGCTCCTTCAGATGACGGATCACCTCCCCGACGTCGGGCGGCTCTTCGTTGCGGTGGATCTTCGGTTGCCAAGCCATTCGCCCATGGCTACCGCACATCCCCCAAGGCGCAATCGAATCCGACCGTCTACCCGTCTCGCGGGGCGGACGGTGCGTTCGGATCCTGCACGGGTGCGGCGGGACCGGGCCTGGCTGCAGTGCTGTAAGCCACTGGAATTGCTGGTGGTTTCAGCCTGCCCTGCCGGTCTCCGGGCTGGCCCTGCCGTTGCTCAGGGCCCCGTCACCGCGCGCTTCGCTTCAACCAACCCAACCCAAACCGGCGCGCGCTGCCCGTCAAAAGGAGCTCCCCATGTCCCGCATCACCTTCGCGCTGAAGTCCCTCGTCCCCGCTGCCCTCTTCTCGCTGCTCGTCGCCTGCGGGCCCAACGTGCAGGACTTCGCCGGCATGTACGACGTCACCGGATCGCAGACCACGACCCTCGTCGGGCAGGGCGGCACGTACACGCAGACCAGTGAGATCCGCGACTCGATGGCCGTGCTCGAGGGTGCCGACAGCGACCTGATCGTGCGGATCGGCTCGTGCAACATCGCGTTCAACATCGAGGATCCGGACACCGCGCTCCTCGTGAGGGGCCGCACCTGCACCGAGATCTCGTCCGACGGGACGGCCAACTTCACCTACACCACCGGCTCGTTCGTCCGGACCTCCAAGAGCATCAGCACCATCAACATCTCCGCAGACCTGCAGGTCATCGTGGACCACCAGACCATCACCGGCACCTGGAGCACGACGATGAACCTGACCAAGGCCTCGAAGTAGCGGTCGCCGGGTTTCGCTGGATGGAGCGGGTGCTGCCTCCGGGTGGCGCCCGCTTCGGCCGTTGGGCGGGCAGGCGGGCGGGGTGCGCGCCTCGTTTTCCGGGTGTTCGCCCGCTGACGGTCGAGGGGGGATTGGCTACGCTCCGCCGCCCTCCGATGTCTCCTGTCCGTTCCCTCCGCCTTCGGCGCGTTCTTCTTGCTGCCCTCATGGCGATGGCGCCGGGCATCGCATCCGCGCAGACGATCACCGCGCCCTCCGCCTGGGAGCGCCTCTCGCTGCGGGAGGCGGTGCAGGCCGGGGTGGCGCAGAACCTCGACCTGCTCACCGAGCGGCTCCGGCTCGACCGGCAGCGGCGCCTCGAGCGCGGCGCGTGGGCGGGCTACAGCCCCACGGTGGTGCTCGATGCGGACCTGGTGCGGCTGCGCACGCCGCTCGATCCGCAGGGGCGAAGGACGGTGCACACGCACGCGGGCGGGATCGTGTGGCGGACGCCGGTGGGCACCACCGTCTCGGCGGAGGGCGTGATGGTACAGGGCCTCCCCGGTGACGGCACCGCGCACCAGGGGGGGCTCGTGCTCGGGGTGTCCCAGCCACTCCTGCGCGGGGGCTGGCTGACCGGCGCGGCGCTTCCCCTGCGCGAGGCGGAGCTGCAGTCGGCGATTCAGCGCGAGCTGTTCCGCAGCGCCCTCAACGCGCTGATGGTGGAGGTGGAGACGGCGTACTGGGACCTGGCGCTCGCGGCCGCGGACGTGGAGATCAAGCAGCGGTCGCTGGAGCGGGCGGTCAACCAGTTCGAGGACACGCAGGAGAACATCCGCCGCGGGATCCTGGCGCCGGCCGAGATCTACGTCGTCGAGGAGAACGTCGTCTTCTTCCGGCAGGAGGTGGTCCAGGCCGCGGAGAACCATGCGCGCGCGCGGCGGCGGGTCGCGGACCTGCTGCAGCTCCATCCGGACGAGTCGGTCGTCACTGCGGACGGGCTCCCGGGCGCCGAGCTGGAGGTGCCGCAAGAGGCGCAGGTGCTCTCGATCGGTATGGACGTCAACCCGCGCATCGTCGCGCAGCGGCACCGGCACGCGCTCTCCGGGGTGCGCGAGCGGTACGCGAAGAACCAGTCGCTGCCTTCCCTCGACGTGACCGGATCGCTGTCGCTGCTCGGGCAGGATCCCCGCTACGGCGGCGCCTGGCGGGAGACGGTGGCGGACCCTACGCCCGAGGCACGGGTGGGCCTGCGGTTCGCGCTGCCGCTCGATCGCTGGGCGGAGAACGCGCTGGTGGACGGCGCGGCATTGGACGCGGAGCGCGAGCGGGTGCAGGTCGCGAACGTCGAGCGGCAGGTCACCTTCGAGATCGTCGACGGGCTCTCCGAGCTGCAGACCAACGTGGCGCTGCTCTCGCTGACGGAGAAGCAGGTGGAGCTCGCCGAGCTGAAGCTCGCGGCGGAGACCGAGAAGTACCAGAGCGGCCTGTCCACCCTGGTCGACGTGGTGCGGTTCCAGCGCGACGTGGACAACGCGCAGATCCGCCTGCAGCGCGTGCTCCGGCAGGTCCGCGTGGGGCGGGTGCGGCTGCTCGCGGCCCAGGGCGATCTCCACCTTCGGCGCGGCGTGGAGGTCCCGTGAACGCGCCGGCATCTTCTTCGGCCACGGCTTCCGCTTTGCCGCGCGCGGAGGCGGCGGGTGCGTACATCGAGCTGCGCGGCATCACCAAGGTCTACAAGCGGGACCAGACGGAGGTCCCGGTGCTGCACGGCATCGACCTCGCCATCGGCCGGGGCGAGCGCGTGTCGATCATGGGGCGCTCGGGCTCGGGGAAGTCGACGCTGCTCAACGTGCTCGGCTGTCTCGACGCGCCCACCGGCGGCAGCTACCAGCTCGGCGGCGAAGAGGTGAGCCGGCTCGACGACAAGGCGCTCTCCCGGGTGCGCAACCGCACCTTCGGCTTCGTGTTCCAGGCCTGCCACCTGCTCAAGGGGCTCGACGTGGTGGAGAACGTGATGCTCCCCATGGAGTACTCCGACGTCCCCGAGGCCGAAGGGCGCACGCGGGCGATGGAGCTGCTCGAGCTGGTGGGGCTGGGACACCGCATCGGACACCGGCCCTCGGAGCTGTCCGGCGGCGAGCGCCAGCGGGTCGCCATCGCGAGGGCCCTGGTGAACCGCCCCGCCGTGCTCTTCGCCGACGAGCCCACCGGCGCGCTCGACACCCGCGCCATGCGCAGCATCGTGGCGCTCTTCGAGGACATCCACCGGCGGCTGGGCACCACCCTCGTCATCGTCACCCACGACGCGGGCGTGGCCGAGGATCTCGGCGACCGCGTCATCCGCATCGCCGATGGTCGCGTGGAGGCCGGCGCCTTCCGGGGCTGAACCTCATGCGCACGCACGTTCCCCTCATCCTCCGGCGCGTCATCGGGGCGGTGCTCGTGCTCGGGCTGCTCGGCGCGGGCGCGGGCGCAGGCAAGGCCCCGGGCTCAGAGAAGAAGGGCCGCCGGTCCAGCGCAGCCGAGGCGGGGGTGGCGGGCGATCACTTCACCGGGCTCTTCGTGCCGCTCAACGCCACGGACCTGCACGCGCCCGAAGGCGGCTTCCGCATCTCCGGCTGGCAGTCGTGGGGCGGGCCGCTGAAGCTGATGGACCTCACCGCGGACGGCAGGGAGGTGAAGAAGGGCGAGGTCATCGCGCGCTTCGAGTTCAACGGGCGCGATGCGCTGCGCTGGATCCAGGAGCGTCACCAGCGGGCGGTGGCGGATCGCGAGCAGGCGCGCATCACCGCCGACCAGACGCTGGAGGGCCTGCGCGTGGACGAGCGGCGGCTCAAGCTGGAGGCGCAGCTCGCGGCGCTGGACGTGCAGCGGGAGCGGGCCATCTCGCGGCGGCAGGCGGACCTCTACCGGATCATGGAGAAGATCGCCCAGTTCGAGGCGGAGGCGGTGACGCGGCGGGTGGCCTCGGCGCAGCGCGCGCGGGATGCGGACCTGGCCTTCCACGACGAGAACGTGGCGCGGGTCGCGGCGGACTTCGACCGGTACAAGATCTTCGAGGGACGCGCGCAGGTGGTGGCGCCGCACGACGGGATGGTGCGGCACGCCTACAACCCGCGCGAGCGCCGCCGGGTCCAGAAGGGCGACAACATCCAGGCGGGACAGAAGCTCGTGTCGGTGGCGAAGGACTCGGCGCTGGCGGTCCGCTTCTTCGTGCCCGAGCACCGGATAGCCGAGATCCGGAAGGGCGCCGAGGTCTCGGTGGTCAGCGCCGCGTCCGGCGAGGAGCACTCGGCGATCATCGACCGGGTGGACTTCTTCCCCCAGGAGCTGGGCTTCCTCCGCGAGCTGCCGACCCTGCCCAACGCGCGCGAGAAGGCGTTCGCGGTGGTCGCGCTGCTGCAGGGCGCCCAGGAGGGGCTGTCCGCCGGCAGCGAGGTCCGGGTGAAGCCGAAGGGACGCAGCCCGTGATCCGCAAGCCGCACCTCCGCCGGAGCCTCGTGCAGTTCCGCACCCACCCGTTGCGCACCGCGCTGGCGCTGCTCGGGATGGTGCTGGGCGTGGGGTCGGTGGTGGGGATGGTCTCCATCGGCGAGGGCGCGCAGAAGGAGATCGTCGCCAGCCTCGAGGCGCTGGGCGGAGACGTGGTCCACGTGCGCGCCAACGAGGTCCCCGAGGAGGAGGTGGGCAAGATCGTCAACGAGTCCACCGGCCTCACCCGCAACGACCTCCAGGTGCTCGAGCGCGCGCTGCCGGAGATCCGCGAGAGCGCGTACGCCCGGTGGAGCAGCCTCGGCGTCAACGACCTGCCCCTGCCCTCCTACAACCTGGAGCTGGCGGCGGTGGCGCCGTCGGTCTTCTCGCTGCACAAGCTCTCCGTGCGCGAGGGCCGGCCGCTCTTCGAGCTGGACCAGCGCTTCGCGCGGCGCGTGGCGGTGGTGGGCCCGGAGATCGCGGACGCGGCGTTTCCCCAGGGCGCGGTCGGCAAGCGGGTCCGGCTCGGGTACGCGTACTTCGAGATCGTCGGCGTGCTCGCGCCCAAGCGATCCGCGGGCGACGTGCCGGTGGATCCGGAGCGCTACAACCGCGCGGTGATCGTCCCCTTCGACACGGCGATCGAGGAGCTCGCCCCCGCGCCCGCGTACGGCGAGGTGGGGCTGCTCTCGCTGCGGGTCGGTTCTCTGGAGCGCACGCTCTCGGCGAAGCGCGCGATGGTGCCGCTCCTGCGTTCGTTGCACGGCGGGCTCGACGACTTCGAGATCCTCGCGCCCGAGGAGGTGCTGGAGAAGCGCCGCGCCACCCAGGGGATCCTCAACGTGGTGCTCATCTCCATCGCCGCCATCTCGCTGCTGGTGGGCGGCATCGGGGTGATGAACATCATGCTCGCCAACATCATGGAGCGGATCCCGGAGATAGGCCTTCGCCGCGCCATCGGCGCCAGCGGGCAGGACATCCGCGATCAGTTCCTCGTCGAGGCCGTCATCGTCTGCTTCTTCGGCGGCGCGATCGGCGTGGTGCTCGGGTTCTCGCTCTCGGTGCTGGTCGGGTGGGCATTCGAGCTGCCCGTCGCCTTCGCCTGGACCGCGGTCATCGCCGCCTTCAGCCTCTCCGTCGCGGTGGGGCTCGTCTTCGGGATCTGGCCCGCCGTGCGCGCCTCCCGCATCCATCCGGTGGAGGCCCTCTCCCATGAGTAGGTTCACGTCCCTTCGCGCCGCGCTCGCGGGCGTCGTCCTCGCCTGTGCAGTGGGAGCGCTGGCAGCTTCGGGCTGCTCCGGCGCGGGCGCGTCTTCCGGAAGCGGCGGCGACCACGCCGACGCGATCGCGGTGTCGGTGGCGCAGGGCGACCTGCTCTTCTCCTCGAGCTACTACGGCGAGATCGAGCCGCGCAAAAGCCACCCCATCCTCTCGCCGCAGCTCCGCAACGTGTGGCAGGTCACCATCCAGTCGGTGCTGGCGGACGGGACGCTGGTGAAGAAGGGGGACGTGGTCCTCGAGTTCGACCGCGCCACGATGGAGGAGGACCTGCGCGAGCGGGAGGCGGAGCTGGCGGTGGCTGAGGCCAGCCTCACCAAGGTCCGCGAGCAGCTCGCCGACGAGAACTTCGGCCGGGTGCTGGCGGTGCAGCGCGCGGAGATGGACGTGGAGCTGGCGAAGCTCAACGTGGTGGAGGGCGTGAACCTCATCTCGAAGCTGGAGCTGGAGAAGAAGAAGGTCGAGCTCACCCGCGCCGAGCTGCAGCTCGAGCTGCGCCGCAAGGAGTCGGTCTCGTTCCAGAAGAAGCGCGCGGCCACGCTGGAGGTGGAGCGGCTCAAGGTCCAGACCGCGAAGCAGAAGGTGGACGACCTGCGCGAGCAGCTCGGGCTGATGCAGGTCCGCGCGCCGGCGGACGGCGTGCTCTACGCGCCCTACACCCGCCTCAACTGGATGATGAGCAAGGCCGCGCCGGGCGTGGTGGTGCGGCCGGGGGACAAGATCCTCGAGATCCCCGAGCTGGAGGACTTCAACGTCAGCCTCTACGTGCGCCAGCGGGACGCCACCCTGCTCAAGCTCGGCGACGAGGCGACGGTGGTCCCCACCATGTTCCCCGACGCGCGGATCAAGGCGAAGGTGGTGAGCAAGGACGAGTTCTCCACCACCCGCAACGCGCGCACCGGCACCTCGACCGAGCAGGGCAACCTCAAGGAGGTGAAGGTGGTGCTGGAGCTGGAGCGCACCGACCTGCGGCTGCGCCCCGGCGGCACCGTCCGCGCGGACATCTCCACCGTGCTGGCGAAGGACGTGCTCAGCGTGCCCCTCGCCGCGCTGGCCGAGGGGCCGGACGGCTACCGCGCCACGCTGCGCGACGGCCGCGAGGTGAAGGTGAAGGTCGGCCAGACCTCGACCACCCATGCGCAGGTGCTGGAGGGGCTCTCCGAGGGCCAGCAGGTCCTCGTCGAGTAGCCCGGGTGCTTCAGTCGTCGTCCTCGGGCGTGATGCCGGTGACCTCGAGCACCCCGCGGCTCCAGTCGAACCGCAGGCGGAGCTCGTGCAGCCCCAGCCGCAGACGGGCGAGCGCGACCTCTTCCGGCTCCTCCCCCTCGGGCCCGGACTCGAGGTGGCTGCGGCGCACCGAGGCGGCCTCGGCGAGGCTCTGCAGGCGCGCCTCGAGCTTCAGGCGCTCGCGCTCCGTGAGACAGGCGAGGTCGTGCCGGGCCTGGTCCCACAGCTCGAGGCGGAGCGCGGGCAGGCCGGCGGAGGAGAGGGGCTGCGTGAAATGACGGGTGTCCACGTGCACGGTCTCGCCGCCACCGGAGGCATCGGGATGACGCCCCGGTGACGTGTCCGAAAAATCAGAACCAGCGCGGCATCGAGGGCTTCGGCCGGCGGCCCGCGTCACCGGCCGCAGGCGCAGGCGCGCTCGACGACTGACCGGACCCGCCCGAGCTGCGCGCACCGGACGAGGCGCCCGCGCCCCGGCTGCCGCCGCCGCGACCACTTCCGCCGCGACCGCCGCCGCCACTCCGGCCACCGCCACCGCCGCCGCCACCGCCGCCGCCACCGCCGCGACGCCGGGAGCCCTCGCCCGAAGGCTGGCTCCTCTGGCCCGAGTGCCCCTGTCCACGCGCGCCCTGACCGGACCTGCGCCCGGAGGACTCGCCGCCGCCAGAGGACGCGATCACGGGCTCCGAGGCCGCGCCGCTGCCCGGCCTGGTGAAGGGGTGATCCGCCACCACCGGCACCTTCTGGCCGATGACCTTCTCGATGTCGCGCAGGTACGCGCGCTCCTCGCGGTCGCACAGGGAGATCGCCTCACCGGTGGCGCCCGCCCGCGCGGTGCGGCCGATCCGGTGGACGTACGTCTCCGGCACGTTGGGCAGGTCGTAGTTCACCACGTGGGTGATCTCCTCCACGTCGATGCCGCGGGCCGCGATGTCGGTGGCGATCAGCACCTTCACCTCGCCGGTCCGGAACCCGCCCAGCGCCCGCTCGCGCGCGTTCTGCGACTTGTTGCCGTGGATCGCCTCGCCGGTGATCCCCGCCGCCGCGAGCTGCTTCTGCAGGCGGTTGGCGCCGCTCTTGGTGCGCGTGAACACCAGCACCCGCTTCACCTTCGGCTCGGACAACAGCGACACCAGCAGCGCGCGCTTGTCGCCCTTCTCCACGAAGTAGACCGACTGGCTCACCTTCTCCGCGGTCGAGGAGACCGGCGTCACCTCCACCCGCGCCGGCTTCACCAGCATCGAGTCCACCAGCGACTGCACCTCGGGGGGCAGCGTGGCGGAGAAGAAGAGCGTCTGCCGCTGCTTCGGCACCATGGCGATGATCCGCTTCACGTCGCGGATGAAGCCCATGTCCAGCATGCGGTCGGCCTCGTCCAGCACCAGCACCGACACCGCCTCCAGCGTCACCAACCGCTGGTTGAGCAGGTCGAGCAGGCGCCCCGGCGTCGCCACCAGGATGTCCACCCCGCGCGCCACCGCGTCCACCTGGTTGCCCTGCCCCACCCCGCCGAAGATGACGGTGTGCCGCAGCCCCGTCTCCTTGCCGTAGGTGGCGAAGCTCTCTCCCACCTGGGTGGCCAGCTCACGGGTGGGGGTGAGGACGAGGCAGCGGATCTTCCGCCGCGGCCCGCGCCCGCCTGCCGCCGCGGGGGCCGGCGCCGCCTGGGAGAGGCGCTGAAGGGTGGGCAGCGCGAAGGCCGCGGTCTTGCCGGTGCCGGTCTGCGCCAGGCCGAGCACGTCCCGGCCCGCGAGGGCGTAGGGGATGGCCTGGACCTGGATGGGCGTGGGCGAGGTGTAACCCTCGGCGGCCACTGCCCGGAGGAGCTGGGCGCTCAGGCCCAGTTGATCGAACGTCATGGGTAATACTTTCGGATGAGGCCCGGACCTTCACTCGATGTGGGCCGGGGGTGCCCGCGCTGGGCGCAGGCGCTTTCGAGAGGAACGACCGGGGGCCCGTACCACATTCCGCCGCCTGCCCCCCTGTTTTCCGATGGGACCCCACTGGCCCGCCCCGTCCGCGCCTGCTGGGCCGGAGGCCGGTCAGGTTGTACAAGCGACCCATGCCGCCCCCCGTTCAGGTCCGCCCCGCCGTCCCGGAAGACGCCGAAGCCCTCGGCCGGATGGGCGCGGCGCTCGTCCGCTTCCACCACGCCTTCGACCCCCAGCGCTTCATGCTCCCCGGAGGGGACCTCGAGGCGGGCTACGCCGGCTACCTCACCCACGAGGGCGGCAAGCAGAACGCGGTGGTCCTGGTGGCGCACACGGAAGGCGGCGAGGTCATCGGCTACGCCTACGGGCGGCTGGAGGGGCGGGACTGGAGCGCCCTGCGCGAGCCCTGCGGCGTCCTCGACGACCTCTGGGTGAACGAAGCCCACCGCGGGCGCGGCGCGGCCCGTGCCCTGTGCGAGGCGATGAAGGAGCACTTCGCCGCCCGCGGGGCCCCGCGGGTGGTGCTGATGACGGCGGTGGCGAACGCGCGGGCCCAGCGGCTCTTCGAGAGGCTCGGCTTCCGCCCCACCATGGTGGAGCTCACCTGCGAGCTCAGTACTGCAGCGAGACCTTCGCCTCGGTGACCCCGGGCCCGAGCTTCTGCGCCGCGCGCTCGAACGGGGGCGGCGGCGCCCGCTTCGGCAGGACGTTGGTGTAGCCCAGGCCCTCGCGGGGGATGCCCAGCACCCCGAGGTCGAGCTGCCCGTTGCCGTTCTCGTCGTGGAACACCGCCACCGCGTAGGTGCCGGGCGGGAGGTCCTTGAACTCGCAGGTGGCGCTCCCCTTCTGCAGGGCCGCCTGCGTCCTCGCCCGGGCCTTGTCCCGCTGCCGGGGAAAGCCGTCCGCAGACCCGAAGAGGGCGCAGTGGATGGCCCCCGCGTCCGACCGGGCGCCCTCCACCTTGATGTGGAAGCTCGCGCGCTCCGCCCCTCCCTCCTCCGGCGCAGCGCCGGCGGCGAGCGCGAGAAAGGTGGCGGCGGCGATGGTGGGCAGCATGGCGACTCCTCTTCTACTCCAGCACGCGCGCCCGGACGCTCCGGGCGCCGTTGCCGTCCGTGCGGCTCCAGACCACCACCACCCGGCCGTTGTTCACCCCGAGTTCGAAGGTATCCAGCGGATCGATCTCCCGCTCGAGGAGCTGGGGGGCGGACCATCCGCCCAGCGTGAGGTAGCTGCTGAACCAGAGCGCGGAGCGGCCAGTGTCCATCCGGTCAGGGCCGATCCACGCCGCGTACACCGTCCCGTCGTTCGCGGAGGTCACCCGGACCGGCCCGCCCAGCGCCGCCGGAGAGGAGATGGCGCTGAGCGAGGTGGCGAACCCCGAGCCCAGGGTGGTGTGGCCCGCGCTCCGCGACCACTGGACCTGGTCGCTGACCTGGTTGGTCCCGAGGAGCATCGCCGTGTCCAGGCCGTTCACCGAGAGCGCCACCCCCCGCATGTTGGAGGAGGAGCCGACCACGGTGTTGCTCGTATTGAACCCGGTGGCCGAGTAGCGGGTGGTGGTGAACCGATAGGTGGTGGACGTGGTGGTCGAGGTCTCGAGCCAGGCTGCCACCGCCCTGCCGGAGCTCCCGGAGGCAATGGCGTAGTCCCCGCGGATCACTCGTCCGGTGCTGCCCGAGCGCCGCTGCGGCGCCTGCCAGTTCCCGCCGCTGTAGCGCACCGACCACAGCTCGTCCGCGGGCGCGGCCGTGGTCCCCTGGTTGACCGTGTAGAGCACCACGCCCTCGCCGGTGCTGGTCACCGTCACCCGCGGCGCGAAGTCGCTTTGCGCGGTGCCGTCGAGGCGCACCGGCGCATCCCACAGCCCGCCCGAGAAGCGCCGCGCGTGGATCTGGGACTCGTTTTCCGAGACGTTGGTCCGGAACACGCCGATCACCTCGCCGGTAGCGCCCGCCGCCACGTCCGGCTCATAGGTCTCCGCGCCGAAGGACACCGGCGCATCCCAGGTGCCGCCCGCCAGACGCCGGGTGCCGAAGGACTCGCCGGAGAAAGCAGGCCCCGCCCCGTACCGCGAGAACACCGCGTACACGTTGCCCGCCCCATCCGCCGCCAGCCGCACCGGGCCGAGCAGGTGGGTCCCCACGGGCGCCACCGTCTGGGGCGCCGTCCACGCGCCGCCGGTCCAATCCGCGGAGACGATGGTCGAGGCGGTGGTCCCGTCCAGCCGCGCCCACACCGCGGTGGCACCGGCCGGCGTCACCACCAGCCCCGGCGAATGGCCTTCCACGCCCGGCGCCTCCAGCGCGCTCACGTCGTGCCAGCCCCGCGTCGTGTCGTGGGTGAAGCCGCCCGATAGCGAGATGCAGGACGAGGAGTTCCCCGCCTCGTCCCGCACGTTCACCGCCAGCGGCGTGTTCGCGTTGGCGGGCACGGTGATGGCCAGCTCGAAGGGCCCCCGGCCGCTGAAGCTTCCCGAGGGCATGGGCCCTATCGTTCCGGAGGCGAGCAGCGCGGACGCCGAGCAGATGCTGCTGGAGAACACCTGCGCCGTGGCCCCGGGCTCGCCCATGCCCAGCACCTGGACCGCCGTGGACCGCGAGGGCGAAGGCGGCAGTGTCCCCACCAGGACCGGCGCCGAGGGCGCGATGCTGTCGTGCCGGTAGGTGAGCGTGGTGGAGGAGCACGGCGAGACATTCCCTGTCGCGTCCATGGCGCGCGCGCTCAGGGTGGTGGTGGCGTTCGAGCTGACCGAGACGGTGGTGGAGAAGTCACCCGCGCCATTGGCGGTGCCGGTGCCCCAGACCGAGCCTGTGCAGTTCGCGCTCCGGTAGAGCTGCACCTGCGCGTACGCCTCGGCCGTCCCCTGCACCTGCGGGGAGGTGGTGTTCCCCACCGAGGCGGGGACGGTCGCGGTCAGCACCGGCGCTGCGGGCGGAATGTCGTCGTGCGTGTAGAGGAAGTTGGCCGAGCAGCCCGAGGTGTTGCCGGCCATGTCCCTGGCGCGGGCGGAGAAGGTGCGGGTGGCGTTGTGCAGGCCGGAGAGGTTGGCGGTGGCCAGTCCGCCCGATCCCATCGATCCCTCCAGCAGCAGCGAGCCCTGGCAGGCGGCGGCCGCGTAGAGCTGAACCCGGCTGTTGGGCTCGGCCTCGATGTCGAGCTGGAAGTTGAGCTGGGTGGACGGGGAGGCCGGCGAGGAGGGCCCCAGCACCGGAGGGCTCGGCGGCAGGCTGTCGTGCGTGTACGAGACCGGCGCGGAGCAGGCGGAGACGTTGCCCGCCGCGTCCGTGGCCCGGCCGAAGATCTGCGTGGTCTGGTTCTGGCCCACGTTGACCATCAGGCTGAACGAGCCGCTGGAGGAGGCGGTGGCGGCGCTGGCCGAGAGCGACTGTCCGCAGGCGGGATCCCGGTAGAGGCGGACCTGCGCGTCGCGCTCGGCGGTGCCGGTCACGGTGATCTGCGTCTGGGTCCCCATCGCCGGGTTGACGGCGTTGAGCCTGGGTGCCGGCGGCGGCTGGTCGTCGTGGGTGAAGGTGAAGTTCTGCGAGCACCCGGAGGTGTTGCCGGCGCCGTCCGTGGTTCGGGCGGAGAAGATCGTGGCGGCGTTGGCCTCCACCGGCACCTCGACCCGGAAGGTCCCGTTGCCCTCCACCGTCGCGTCCGCGCTCTCTCCGGTGCAGCCCGCCTGGAAGTAGAGCCTCAGCCTCGAGGCAGCCTCGGCCGTTCCGCTGATCGCCACCCTCAACGGAAACACGCTGGCCACCTGCACGCCGGTGAGCTTCGGCGCATCCGGGGCCAGGTCGTCGTGGGTGATGGTCGCGACCACGACACACATCGAGGTGAGCTTCCCGCGCCGCGCGCGCACCGCGACGAGCGAGGTGGTGTTGAGCGGGAGGATGATCTGCAGGCCCCTCGAGGCGAACACGTCCGAGCCGCCGCTGGCCACGACCGTGCCCCGGCAGTCCGGATCCAGGAACACCTCGGCGTTGGCGTCCCGCTCCACCAGTCCGCGCACGAGCAGCCCGGGCTCGCGCGTGACCCCGATCATGGAGAGATAGACCCCGCTCGGGTCACTGGGGGGGAGGTCGTCCCCCGGACAGCCGAGGAGGATCACCGGCAACGTGGCCGCAAGCGTTCGGGAGAGGAGGCGCAACATGGCCGCGGCGTCATGCCACGCCGGGCTGACACGCCGCAACCGGGCCGGCCTGCGGCGCCGGGTTGGAAATGCGATGTCGGACCCGCATGCGAAGGGTGTCGGCGACATGCCGATCCTTCGTGGTGCCGTGACCTTCGCTCGATATCTCGCCGAGCCCCCAGAGAAGCCTCCTTCGAACGTCCACCAGTGGTTCACCCGCGGGCTGAAGGCGCGGGCCTTCGAACCGCTGGATCCGAAGGACGAGGAGGACCGCGCGGCCGGCTTCGCGGAGCTGGAGGACCCGGACGGGACCGAATTCCCGGCGGGGGCGGTGTTCTTCGGCCAGCGGGCGCTCTTCACCTGGCGGGTGGACCAGCGGAAGGTGTCGGCCGCGCAGCTCAAGGCGGACCTGGACCGCTGGACCCGGGAGTTCGAGAAGGAGGAGGGCCGCGGGCCGTCGCGCAAGGAGAAGACGGAGCGGAAGAACGCGCTGCGCCAGAAGATGCGGGCGGAGGCGGTGCCGGTGACGAAGACGCACGACGTCGCCTGGGACCTGAAGACGAACCGGCTGCAGGTGTGGAGCGCGTCGCGCAAGGTGGTGGAGGAGGTCGCGGTGGCGGTGGAGGAGGCGTTCGAGGTCCGGCTGCAGGCGCAGCTCGTGGCGGACAAGGACGCGCTCAAGCCCACGGCGGAGCTGGTGGGGGCGGGGATCCTGGAGGGTGCACATGGGCAGGCGTGAGCAGGCGAGGGAGGAGGCCGCGTTCATGCGCGGTGACACGGGGGTGGACGGGCGCGCCACCGCCGAGGACGCGCGGGACGAGGCGGAGGTCCAGAAGGAGAAGGCCCGCTCGGAGCTGATGCGCGGCGGCACCTGGCTGGGACGGGAGCTGCTCACCTGGCTGCTCTGGCGGTCCGAGCGGACCGAGCCTGTGACCCCCTTCGGGGACGGGGAGCTGGAGGTCCTCTTCGTGGGCCGGCTCATCCTGCGCGGGCTGCACGGCGAGGTGACGGAGCTCGCGGCCAAGGGGACCCTGGCGCCGTATTCGGAGGAGGTCCGGCACGCGCTCAATCGGGGGCTTCTGGTCCACTCGGCGCGCCTGCGGCTGACGCTGGGAGAGCGGACGTGGGAGGTGGGGCTGGACGCCGAACACCTCGACCTGCGCGCGGCGAAGCTGCCGGAGCTTTTGACGGAGGAAGAGGATGACCGGCTGACCGAGCGGCTCGACCTCGCGGACCAGCTCTCGGAGATGGTGGACGCGCTGGCGGCGGCGTTCCTCGCCGTGCGCCGCAGCCGCACCTGGTCCTCCACCGAGGTCCCGGCGATGAAGGCGTGGATGCGCGGAGAGGAGCGCCCCGAGGGCGGCGTCCTCCGGACCGCACAGCGGGCGCGGAAGACGGCCGCGGCCTAGGTCCGCTGGAGCCAGCTCCCGGCACCGGGGCCTGGGGTCGTGGACGCGCCGCCGGGCCGCTGCCGGCGCGCGGAGCGATTTTCGGCCCATTTCGGGAGGAAAAATCGCGCCTGGGCCGCTGTGGGGCCCGAGGAGGCATCCGGAGACCACGGCGCATGGTTAGTACCTGCCCCGGAATGGCTCGCGTGGGCCCCCAGATGGCCCCAGGCGGGCCGTCCACGGCGTTCGGGCAGGTCGAAGGCGCTGGTCCACCGGGTCGAGGACGTGGGTCGGCCGGGACGAGGCCCTCGTCGGGCACCTCGCGGGCGGTCGTCGGGGACAGCAGGATGTCGGGGTGACGTGGTTCGCCGGGGCTCCCTCTCTCCGCCCCGGCGAGCCACCTCGGTCTCGCGCAGCGCCTCCGGAAGGCCGGGGGCGCCGTGCGGAATGGCTCAGTGATCGTGCTCTCCGCCCGGGCCGTGGGCGTGGCCGTGCTCCAGCTCCTCCGCGGTCGCCTGGCGGACCTCGCGGACGGTGACGTCGAAGTGGAGCGTCTTGCCGGCCAGCGGGTGGTTGAGGTCGATCACCACCTTGTCGCCCTTCAGCTCGCGGACGGTGACCGGCATCGGCTGGCCGTCCGGGCCGTGCGCGCCGAAGGTCTCGCCCACCTCGATCGGTGCGTCCGGCGGGAAGGCGGTCCGGGGGACCTCCTGCAGCCCGCGGGCATCGTGCTCGCCGTAGCCGTTCTCCGGCGAGACGACGACCTTCCGCGAATCCCCCACCCCGAGGCCCTCGAGCTCCTTCTCCAGGCCGGGGACGATCTGCCCCTCGCCGTGGAGGTAGCTCAAGGGCTCCCCCGGCTCGCTCTCGTCGACGATCTCGCCGTCGCCGAGGTGCAGCTTGTACTCCAGCCCGACCACGCAGCCCTTGCTGATTTTCATCCGGGCACTTTCGCCGGTCGGCGCCTCCGAGGCCACGATGATCCGCGCGCCTCGGAGGGCTTGTTCACGTCCCGCCGGACCGGCCGGCCCCCGGATCAGGGACGCGCGGGCTCGAGGTCCCGGGTGGCCTCGGCGGCGGTGCGGACCTTGAGCCAGGACCGCACCCGCTCGAGGTGCGTCTCCTCCGCGCGGAGGGCCTCGCGCATCTTGTCCGCGGACTTCTTCATCCCCGCCGCCTCGGTGAGGTCGATGAGCATGGACCAGCTGTCCACGTCGGTGAGCTCGGCGATGAGCAGGCCCTCCAGCGCCTGGGCGGCGTTGGTCCGCGGATCGCTGAGCACCTTGATCACCCCCGAGGTGGCCACCGCCGCCACGTCCGCGCACGGCGTCATCACGGTGGGGTCCGCCCCCAGCGCCTCGACCAGCTCGGTGAGCATCTGGAAGTGGCTGAACTCGTCGTCCCGGATCTCCTTCAGGTCCTCCAGGGTGGGCCCGCCCTGCCAGCTCCCGGTGGCCGCGAGCTTGGTCATCGCCAGGTCGTAGAGCCGGACGCCGGTGCGCTCGAACGCGAGCCGCTCGCCGAGCTTGTCGATCAGCACGTTCGCCTTGTTGCCCTTGAGCGCCTGCAGCGCGGTGGAGGCCACACCGCGGATCGAAGCCGGCGGCGGCATGGTCCCCACCGGGTCCGCCTCCGCCGCGTACTCCATCCGCATCCGCACCGCCGAGCCGTCGCCCGCAGGCCCCTCCGGCGTCAGCTTCTCCGCCCCTTCGATGAGGCGCTTGGCCTCCACCGGAGAGGTGGCGATGCCCGTCTTGTTCATCCCGATGTCCGTGGCGCGCTTCTCGCTGTTCTTCACTGGAGCCTCCCCTGCGTGATCTCCGGCAGCACCGAACGGCCCATCACCAGCTCCGACCCCGGGCGCCAGGTGTAGCCCTCGGCCACGGTCTCGGTGGGCGAGCCGCGCCCGTTCATCGTGTTGCGGTAGGTCCGCGTGGCCTCGCTCTCGGGCGTCTTCTTCGGGTCGACGATCTCCGTCCCCACCGCGCGCAGGTGGACCTGCTCCTTGAGCACCTTGCGCACGTAGTCCCGGTTCTTCTCCAGCGAGTACGGCTCCGGCAGCGTCTCGGGGAGGACCTCGCGCGGGTCACGCTTCTCCCGCTGCTCGAACATGCGCATGGCCACGTGGAGCTGCCCCAGCTCGTAGTCCACGAAGCGCTCCCAGATCGCCTTCAGCCGCGGGTGCGTCTCCTGGGCGGCGCAGGCGAGGTAGTTGTAGAGCTCGCAGGCCTCGTAGAGCATCCACTTCTCCAGCCACGTCTCCTTCGTGTCCTGCATGGACTCGTACTGGGTGACGTGCTGCTCCTCGATGGAGGCGATCTCCGCGTAGAGCAGGCGCGCCATCGGGTCCGAGAAGGTGGGCCCGACGTTCATGTAGTAGTCGCGCGTCTGGTACTCGCCGCCGCTGAGCGTGAGCGCGTGCAGCTTGGTCAGCGGGTGCGCCGCCTTGCGGTCGTAGGGCCTGCGCACGTCGTCCTCGGGGGCGCGGTGCTCCTCCATGGTGATCCGCCCGGGCGCGATGTCCGTGTAGCACTGGAGGATGTTGTTCGCGTCCTTGCCCTCCAGCCGGTCCATCAGCGCGCTGTAGCGGTAGAGGTGGTCGAAGTCCTCGAGCAGGCCGAAGTCGTACTGCTGCTTCATGTACGGGTCCGGCTCCTGCTGGGCGATGCCGGCGGTGACCTCGATGGCCACCTGCTCGTAGGCGATGGTGGTCTCCAGCGGGCTCAGGTCCGCGGGCAGAAGCCAGTTCACCAGGGTCTGCTGGTGGTGGTCCACGCGGCGCACCTGCGCGATGGGGATGCGCGCCTCCTGGTCGAAGCGGGCGAAGTGGTGGAGGAACCGGTTCTGCTGCTGCTCGATCCCGTTCATCAGGATGATCCGCACCCGGCTCATCGCGTCCGTGTTCAGCTTGCTCGTGGGCTGCCCCGCGAGCTCGCGCCAGTCGAAGCGCTGCTTCTCGAGGGGTGTGCCTCTCTCCTTGAAGATGTCCAGGGCCACGCGTGCTCCTCTCCGGGTTGGGGGTGATTTGTCCGCGCGCCCGGCCGCGCAGGGGGACGGAAGCTACGGACGGCGCGCCCCCGCCGCACCCGTCTGGAGGTCGCGGGCATCTGTCCGGCGCCCCTCGCCCATCCGCCAGCCGACGAACGCTCCCGGGTGTGATTGCCCGCGACGCGACCCGTCCGGACCCTCGGGCGGATGGACACGCTGCTGCTGGGACTTGCGCTCTTCCTCCTGCTCAACGTGGCGGCGGGGCTCGTCCGGGTGGTGCGCGGCCCGCACCGAACCGACAGGGTCCTCGCCGCGCAGCTCTTCGGCACCAACGGGGTGGCGGCGCTGCTCGTCCTCTCCAGCGCGCTGCACGACGGGGGCCTCCGGGACGGGGCGCTGGTGTTCGCGGTGCTGGCCACGGTGACCACCGCCGTCTACGTCGGCAACCGGCGGCCGCACGCGCACGAGGAGCCGCATTGACGCCCCCGCCGCTCTCGCTGCTCGACCTGCTGAGCCTTCCCTTCCTCCTCGCCGGCGCGCTCTTCATCGGCGCGGGGACCGCGGGGCTGCTGCGCTTTCCGGACGGGCTCTCGCGGCTGCATGCGGTGACCAAGACGGACACCGCCGGGCTGGGGCTCATCGCGGTGGGGGTGGCGGTGCGCGAGGGGAGCCTGCCCGTGGCGGCCAAGCTGCTGCTCATCGCGGGGCTGGTGATGATCGGCAGCGCGGTCAACTGCTCGCTGATGGCGTGGCAGGCGAGCCGGGATCTGCGCGGGGAGGACTGACGTGGTCTCGCTCGCGCTGGACGCCGTCCTCGCCCTGACCCTGCTGTGGGTCGCCTTCCGCGCGCTCTCGCCCGGGCCCATCGTCCGCGCGATCGTCCTCTACATCGTGGTCGGGTTGCTGGCGGCGCTGTGCTGGGTGCGGCTGGGCGCGGTGGACGTGGCGCTGGCCGAGGCCGC
>CAZCWA010000030.1:0-19532 GCA_964502265.1 uncultured Myxococcaceae bacterium
GATGGCCAACCGGCGCGAGGCGTTCCCCTACGTCCAGCTCCTCACCGGGAGCCTCGGCGTGCAGTCGGTGGAGTGGGCGCTGACGCGCGCGCCGGTGCCGAAGATGCGCTTCATCACCGATCCCCATCCGCTGGTGCGCGAGCCGAAGGCGGCGTTCGGGCCATGAATGAGAACGAGATCGAGATCGAGGCGAAGGACCTCCATCGATCCTACGGGCCTCACCGCGTCCTCGATGGCGCGTCCCTGGCCCTGCGCGGCGGCGAGTACGTGGTGCTCACCGGCGACAACGGCAGCGGCAAGACCACGCTCCTGCACATCCTGATGGGGCTGCGGCGCGCGGATTCGGGGCAGGTGATCTGGAAGGGAGAGCCGCTGCTCGGCGCGGGGCAAGGTGTGTGGAGGCGTGCCCGCGCGTCCTGGGGGTTCCTGCCGCAACAGGTGGGCCTTCCCCTGTCGGCGCCGGTGTCGGGGGTGATGCGCTTTCACGCGAAGCTGCGGGGCACGGACCTGGGGCCGGTGCGGAGCTGGCTCGAACGGGTGGGCCTGGAGGACGCGGAGAAGCGGCGGGTGGGCGAGCTGTCCGGGGGCATGCAGCAGCGGCTGGGCATCGCGCTGACCCTGTTCTTCGAACCGCAGCTCGTGGTGATGGACGAGCCCGCCTCCAACCTGGACCCGGGGTGGCGCGGCGCGCTGGCAGGCTGGGCCGAGGCGCACGCCCTTCGCGGCGGGGCGATGCTCGTCACCAGCCAGCTCCACGAGGCCTGGGGTGAGCGCGCGCGCTTCCTCTCCTGCGAGGCGGGACGGATCGTCGAGCCGCCGCCACGGGCAAAGCCGGAGCCGGAGGCCGTCACGTGAACCGGATCGCCGCGGTCTTCTTCTGGGAGCTTCGCCAGGCTCTCTACAACCGGTTCCTGCAGGTCTTCGCGCTGGCCTGCGTGATGGGCGGGACGGCGTTGTGGGCCGCCTCCCCCGGGCGCGAGATGCTGCCCCTGGTGCTGATCCAGGCCCTCTTGTTCTTCGGCTCGCTGTTCGCGTTCCTCACCGGTTGGGGGAGCGGTCAGCAGGCGAGGACGCAGGGGGCCTTCCTCTTCGCACAGCCGCTGAGCCCTGCCGAGCTGGTGGGCGGCAAGCTGCTGGGCGCGATGGTGTCCTGCGCGGTGGTGCTCCTCCTCTTCATGGGGCCTGCCGCGCTGCGCGGCGGGATGGTGGGGACCTTGCTCGGGCTGGGGGGCCTGGGCTTCGGGTGGCTGCTGGTCTGCGCGATGGCGGGGCTGTGCATCGGGGTGCTCGCGGCGCCGGTGCCGGGGCTGATGGGCGTGCTGCTCGCGTGGGCGGTGACCGTGGCGGGCTGGGAGCTGGGGCTGTTGGCGCTGAGCGAGCTGGAGTGGATGCAGCGCTCGCCCGGCGTCTTCGTGACGCTGCTGCTGCTCAACCCTGCGGGCGCGTTCCGGCTCGGGGCGATGATCGGCCTCGAGGCCGTGCCCTTCGACGCGGTGGAGCTGGAGACGGGCCGCGGGATCTTCGAGAACATCGTCTGGGCTGCGGGCTGTGTGTTCGCCCTCTGGTCCGCCGCGCTCTTCACGGTGACGGCGTGGGGCGCAGGAAGACAGGAGCGTTGAGCGTGGAAGAACGACGCGTGGGCAGGTCTGGTCTTCGTCGCGTGCTGCCCTTCGTGACGGTGGGCGTGGCGATCGCTGCGGGCCTCTATCTGGGGAGCTCGCTGCGCGGAGACGGCGAGCCGGAGGAAGCGCCCGGCGGCGCGGAGACCGGCGGCGTGTACCGGAACATCTCGGGGAAGGTCGTGCGCGCTTCGCCCGAGGAGGGCCAGCTCACGGTGGACCACGAGGAGATCCCCGGCTTCATGGGCGCGATGGTGATGGACCTCGAGGTCTTCCGGCGCTCGGAGCTGCGTGGGCTCGCACCGGGCGATGCGATCGTCTTCGACCTGGTGCGGATGGATGGGAGGTACCAGGCGGTGCGGATCCGACCGGGCGATGCCGCTGCAGCGGCCGACGGGGAGCAGGCCGAGGTCGCGCCGCCGGAGGATCCGCTCGAGCCCGGAGACCAGGTGCCCGACCTCGAGCTGGTGGACTGGCGCGGACAGCCGCTGCGGCTCCGGGAGCTTCCACAGCGCCACAAGCTGATCACCTTCTTCTACGCACGCTGCCCGCTGAAGGACTTCTGCCCGGCGCAGGCGAAGCGGCTGGCGGAGTTGCAGGCGCACATCCAGGAGACCGGCAAGGCGTTGCACCTGGTCAGCCTCACGCTCGACGCAGCGCACGACGGGCCCGAGGTCCTCGCGGGTTACGCGGCCCGCTTCTCCGCGGACCCCGAACGTTGGACGCTCGCCGGCGGCGAGGACCCGGAAGCGATCCGGAGCTTCGCCCACCGTGCGGGCGCTGGCGTGAAGGCGCAGGAGGACGGCTTCCAGATCGACCACGCGCTCGTGGCCCTGCGAGTGGACGGCGACCGGATCGTGGACCGCGTCTATGGGCTCGACGCGATGGAGAAGCTCGTCAAGGGCCTGTAGTCACACGTCCGGCGGATCCCCCGGCGCATGGCGCGAGGTCGGCAAGCTCCACTCCCGCCGGATGGAGACGAGGCGCAGCAGGGTCGCGGTCAGGAGCGCAACGGGGACGACCAGCCGCGGGGTCAGGTCCAGGGCCTCACCTGCCGCGACGATGACGCTCGCGGCGAGCGCGGCCACTGCGTAGATCTCGGCGCGAAGGACGGTGGGGACCTGTGCGGTCATCAGATCGCGGACCACCCCTCCGCCGATGGCGCTGATCAGCCCGAGCAGCACCGCGCTGCCGAAAGGGACGCCGTGGATGAGGGCCTTCTCGGTGCCGACCACCGCGAAGACCGCGAGGCCCGCCGCATCGAAGATGAGCACCGGAGAGCGGAGCCTCCTGACCAGAGGCTTGAAGTAGAAGGTGAAGAGCCCCGAGCCGAGCGCGAGCGTCAGCGGCTTCCAGTCGGCGATGGCGACGGGCGGGATCGCACCGACGAGGAGATCCCGCATCACCCCGCCCGCCGTTGCGGTGACCGCGGCCAGGACCAGGACGCCGAAGAGGTCCATGCGGCGCCGGACACCCAGCGACGCGCCGCTGATCGCGAACGCCGCCGTCCCGATGATGTCGAGTGCGCGAATGACCGCTTCGTCCATGAGGCCTCTCTATCGCGGGCGGCGTCCCTGTCACCTCGCCGCGACGACGGAGGAGGCCTCCTTGACCTGCCCGTCGACGCAGCGGTACGCCCATCCCTCTTCCGCAGGAGGCTGCATGGGCATCCCGGGCACGAGGCGCGCGGTCAGTCCCCTTTCCCCCGTGGGGCTCGTCAGGCTCTCGCTGCTGGCGGTGCTGGCGGGTGGGTTCGGGTGCAGCGGGCTGCCGCAGGATCCGCCGCCGAAGGTGGTGCTGGCGCTCTTCGATCCCGCACGCTCCGAGATCCCGTCTCCGAACGATCTGGCGATGGTCGGGGGCAAGGTGGCGATCGCGCCGAACCCGGAAGCGCCCGCGGCCGACAACGCGTTGAAGGCGATGCTCAACGGGAGGGACGGCTTCTCCACCGGATCGTCCACGAGCGTCCGCTTCTCCGCGCCGATGAGCGCGGCCTCCTTCACCACGGGGAACGGCGGATCGATTGTCGCCTTCGATCTCGGCCGGGTGGGCGAGAAGGTGCCGCACGCGCCGGTGGAGGTCGCGTTCGAGTACAGCGACTGTGGTCGCTCGCTCACCCTCACCTCCCCCACCGGCTTCCAGCACGGGCACCGCTACCTTTTTGCGGTTCGAGGCGGTGACGGTGCCGGGGCCGCGAAGGGCGCGGACGGAGAGCCGGTGGTGCCCTCGCCCGTCTTCTACTTCCTGCGCGCCGGCAAGGATCTGCGCGAGCACGAGCAGGCGTTCCCCGGCACCCGCGAGGAGAGGCGCGCCACCGCAGAGCGCCTCGAGTCGATCCGCCAGGGCATGGAGCCGCTCTTTGCGCTGCTGGAGGCCGAGGGCCTGCCGCGGCGCGACGTGGCCATCCTCTGGACGTTCACCGCGCTGACGGGCGGCGAGGCGATCTTCGATCCCGCATCGAAGCGCGTCCCGATGCCGAACGAGCTGCTCCGCGATCCCCGCACCGGCCTCGTCTCGCTGCCCATCGATCCGGATGAGAGCCCCGAGCAGCAGCACCTCAAGCGCGGCTTCAACAGGCTGGATGGGTTCTCCACCACCGGCGCCTTGACGCTCGACTTCACCCAGCCGCTCAACCGGGACAGCGTCGTCGTCGGCCAGACGGTGCGCGTGTTCCGGCGCGACACGCTCGAGGAGAAGACGGACTTCGAGCTGCGCATGACGGACGACGCGAAGCGCCTCTTCGTGGAGCCGAAGTCGCCGCTGCTGCCGAAGACACCGTACGTGGTGGTCGTCGCCGGCGTGCGAGATGCTCAGGAGAACGAGGTCTCCGCCATGCCGCTCTCGAACCTGCTCACGCTGCGTGAGCCGTTGGTGGACTCGCAGGGCCGCAGCCAGATCACCTCCCTCTGTGACGCGCAGGCGGCCGCGCTGGAGCCGCTCCGTGCGGCGATGCAGCCGGTGCTGGATGGGATCGCGGCCACGATCCCGCGAGAGCGCATCGCCGCCGCGTGGACCTTCACCACCCAGGACATCCTCGCGCGCGCGGACGAGCTCTCCCGGATCCCGTGGGAGCAGGACCTGCCGCTCACGGTGAAGGACGTGGACAACAAGTCGCCGCTGGAGCGGTTCGTGACCACCTGGAACGCGTGCAACGGCGTGGACCTGAGCGGCGTCTCGCGGATCATCACCGGCAAGATGACGACGTGGGACAGGCTCGATCCGGTGACGCGCGCCTTCCGCGAGAACGGCGCCGGCGTGCCGCGGGACATCGAGTGGTTCCTCACCCTCCCCACCGGGCTGAAGCAGGGCGACGAGGTGCCGGTGGTCGTCTTCGGCCACGGCCTCAACACGGAGCGGCGGCTGGGGCTCTTCGTCGCCGAGCGCCTCGCCGACAACGGCTACGCGATGATGGCCATCGACTTCCCCATGCACGGCGAGCGCACCGTCTGCCTGCAGGCGTCCCACTGCGAGAGCGGCGCCACCTGCGCTTCGGACGGGCGGTGCGTGAGGAACGGCCAGCCGGCGGACTTCGCGCGCGTCCCGCTGCCGGGGACCTGGGGACCGGGGATCCCCACCGCGACCGGCGCCGCCTTCGTGGACCTGGAGAACCTCTTCGCCACCCGCGATCACTTCCGTCAGGCGCTCATCGATCTGTCCGCGCAGGTGCGGCTCATCCGCAAGATGGACTGGCGCCCGGTCACCGGAGGATACGGGCTCGATCCCGAGCGCATCCACTACGTGGGAATCAGCCTCGGCGGGATCATGGGCAGCTCGTTCAGCGCGCTCGAACCGTCGCTGGAGGCGATGCTGCTCAACGTCCCGGGCGCTGGCCTGCCGGACCTGATGGAGGACTCCGCCGTCTTCGGGCCGCAGCTCGAGCAGGGGCTCGCGGCAAAGGGGATCGCGAAGGGCTCTGCGGGCTACCACGCGTTCAAGAACGCGGCGCGGTGGGCGCTCGACGAGATCGATCCGGTGAACCTCGTGGTGTACGGCTCGCACGCGCCACGGCCGTACGTCGATCCGGAGACGGGCGAGCTGCGGCAGATGGCGAAGAAGCGCCTGCGCATCCAGATGGCGCTCAACGACACCGTGGTCCCGAACTCGTCGACGTTCCGGTTGCTCGACGCGTCGAAGCTCAACCGCGACACGGAGTTCCGCCAGTTCATCGGCACCCACGCGTTCCTCGCCGACCCGTTCGAGGCGATCAACGCCTGCTTCGCCGGCCAGGCGGACATGGCGGACTTCCTCGAGGGCCGGAAGTGATGCGTGCGCTGATCTCTGCTCTCGTGGTCCTCCTCATCTCGTGGCCGGGGTTCGCTTCCGCAGGCGGCTTCGCGGTCGGCGAACAGGACGCCGCGGCAACGGGCCGCGCGGGCACCGCCACCGGTGCGCTGATGGGCGCCTCATCGGTCCACTACAACCCGGCGCACCTCTCCCGGATCTTCGCCATCGACGCTGCCGTGGGCGGGACGGGCATCCTCCCCACCGCCACGGCCATCGACCCGGAGACGGGGACCGCGCAGTCCGCCAACCGGGGCGTGAGGCTGCCGCCGCACGTCTACGCGGCGTTCGGCAACGGCAAGTGGGGCGTGGGCGCCGGCTTCAACGCGCCGTTCGGCGGAGGGCTTCGCTGGGGCGACGACTTCCGAGGGCGCTTCGAGATCATCGAGCAGAACCTCCAGGTGCTCGCGGCGCATGCAGGCTTCGGCTACCAGCTCCTGCCGCAGCTCTCGCTGGGCGGGACCGTGCACCTCTACCGCGCGAGCGTGGGTGTGGAGCGGCGGGTGGACTTCGTTTCGCACGAGGGCACGGCGCTGCTGCAGGGGACGGGCGTGGGCATCGGCGGGAGCCTCGGCCTGTCGTACGCACCATCGGAGCACCTGCGCTTCGGGCTCACCGGGCGGCTGCCAACCCGGGTCTCGCTGAAGGGCCAGGCGCGCTTCGAGGACGTGCCCGCCTCCTTCCACGACCAGGCGCGGGACCAGGCGATCACCGCGACGCTGCCGCTGCCGGGACGCGCGGCGCTGGGGATGGCGCTCTACCTCGACGGGGTGCGGCTCTTCGCGGACGTGGACTACACGCTGTGGAGCGCGTTCGAGCGCTTCGCGGTGGACTTCACCCACGAGGGCTCGGGTGACGTCGATCAGCCGCGCAACTGGAGGAACGCGTTCGGCGTGCGGTTGGGGGCGGAGCGCGAGCTGAACGCGCGGACCACGCTGCGGGCGGGCCTGCTCTTCGACCAGAAGACCTCTCCGGCGGACACGCTGTCACCTTCGTTGCCGGACTCGGACCGCGTGGGCGGCAGCGTGGGGCTCGGCTACGATCTGGGGCCCGTTCGAGGCGACCTCTCGTACATGTTCATCCTCTTCACGCCCCGGGCAGCCGAAGGGGAGGCGTTCTCCGCGCAGTACCGGGCCTCCGCCCACCTGCTCGCCCTCACCCTCCGGCTCGGCACCCCGCCCGGAATCGCGCGGAGGCGCGCCGACACCAGCGACCACCGCCCCATCGAGCCGCCGGTCCTCCCGCCTCCACTGCCGGGCAGCGGGATGGAAGCGCCAGCCACTTGAGGATGCGCTAGGATCCCACACGTCATGTCGGGTGGGCGCGTCGACTACGACGCAGGACGCAAGGTCGGCAAGTACGAGATCCTCACCCGTCTCTCCATGGGCGGGATGGCGGAGCTCTTCCTCGCGTTCACCGCGGGACCGGGCGGGTTCAAGAAGTTCGTCGCGCTCAAGCAGATCCTGCCGGACGTGAAGGCCGACGAGGCCTTCGTGAAGATGTTCCTCGACGAGGCGCGGATCACCGCCGCCTTCTCGCACGCGAACATCGGCCAGGTCTTCGACCTCGGGGAGGAGGACGGCGAGCTCTACCTGGCCATGGAGTACATCTCCGGGCAGAACCTCGAGCAGATCATCCGCGCCGCAGGCAAGGCGCAGCGGGAGATCCCCTGGGGCTTCGGGCTGCTCGTCGCGCGGGACACCGCGCTGGCCCTCCACTACGCGCACCACTTCGTCGATCCCTCCGGCAGGCCCGCCCCCGCCGTGCACCGCGACGTGTCGCCGAAGAACGTGATGATGACGTTCGACGGCAACGTGAAGGTGATCGACTTCGGGATCGCCAAGGCGAAGGGACGGCTCGGGCGCACGCGGGTGGGCGTGATCAAGGGCACCACCTCGTACATGTCGCCGGAGCAGATCCGGAACGGGGAGCTCGACGGGCGCAGCGATCTCTTCGCCGTGGGCGTGATGCTGCACGAGCTGCTCACCGGGCAGCGCCTGTTCGACGGCGCCAACGACGCCACCACGATGTTCCGCATCACCCAGGGGGAGTTTCCCTCCCCGCGCGAGGTGAACCCGAAGGTGCCCAAGGCGCTCTCGGAGGTGGTGATGCGTGCGTTGGCGGTGAACCGCGACGAGCGCTTCGCCACCGGCAAGGAGCTGGCGCGCGCGCTGGACGCCGCGGCGTCGGGCGGCGGCGAGGCGACGGAGATCTTCGACGAGGAGCTGGCCTCGGCGTTCATGCACGGGCTGTTCGCCGAGCGGGTGAAGAAGAACCGCGAGCTGCTCGAGCTGGCCAACCGCGATGACGGCGCGCTCGGCAACGCGGCCGAGGCGCTGCGCGACGAGCTGAGGGAGAGCAGCCCGGGGCGGACGCCCAGGCGCGCCACGTCCTCTTCGGCCGGCTCCACGGGCCGCGCGTCGACGTCCCGCACGCCGTCGCCGGGTCGCACCCCGCCGCCCAGGACACCGCGGCCAACGACCTCGCCTCGCATGCCGGAGGCGCCTCCGCGGGGGCCCCGCGCCAACGCCGAACCCGAGCACACGCTCGACGAGGAGCCGGAGGACACGGCGCCGCGGAACCGCTTCAAGAGCGAGGTCGCCCAGGCCTACGCGCTCTACGACGAGTCCGCCGATGCGACGCAGGAGCTGCGTGGGAGGAGGCCTGCACCGCCGCCGCAACCGACGAACACGGCCGAGCGCCCTCACGCGAAGGGGAAGGCGAAGTCGAAGGACGAGCGCGGTGGGTTCGGCGCTTTCGTCTGGCTGGGGCTGCTCGTGCTGCTGGCCGGCGGCGCCTTCGGTGCCACCCGGATGGACGGGCCGGTGGGCGACTTCGCCCGGCCACTCGCGGAGAAGGCGACGGGCTCGGTGAGGGCCTGGTGGGCGGACATGACCCGGCCGGAGCCCGGTGCCGCCGACGCGGCCATCGTCCCGTTGCAAGTCACCGAGCCCGGTGCGCCGCCGCCGGAAGCGATCGCGCTGCTGGAGCGCCGCCGGGAGCAGGAGGAGGCCGAACGCCTGCGGGCCGAGTGGGAGGCTGCCGAGGCAGAGCGCGCCGAACGCGCAGCCCTGGAGGCCGCCACCGCCGGACCGAAGGCCACCGAGGAGGCTGCAGCCTCGAAGCGCGGGACGACCCGGGCGACGCCGACGACCCGGGCCACCGCACCGGGACAGGGTTCGACGAGCGCCCCCTCCACGCCAGCGGCAGCGGCCCCGGGCTCCACCCAACCCGCCCCCGTCGCGCCGGCGCCCGCGCCCCGGATCCCCACGGCGAAGGTCGACGAGGACGGCCCCGAGCTGCCGGTGACGACGGTGACCCAGGACACCACCGACCTCCTCGTGGTCGACACGCGCAGCGAGCAGGCCGCGGCGAAGGCAGGGCTCGGATTCCTCACGCTGACCACCGTTCCGTCCGCGTGGGTCTTCGATGGGGCCACCGCGCTCGGCGCCTCGCCGCTGCAGCGGGTGCCCCTGCCGAAGGGCGTGTACCGGCTCCGGCTGCGCGACGCGGACGGCAAGTACCGGACGCTCTCCGCGAAGATCGAGGCCGGGAAGGAGAGCACGATGACCATTCTGCTCGCCGACCTGCCGTTGGACGCGATGCAGAACTGAGCGGCGTGGTGAGATCGGCCGGTGACCCCGGGTTCGCCATCACGCAGGAGCGCACGCACCCGCGCGGTGCTCGCCGGGATGCTGGTGGCATCCGTGCTGCTGCACGCACTCGTCCTCGCCTACGTGTCGAGCCGGCCGCGCCGGGAGCTGCCGGTGAAGGAGGCGCCGCTGGAGGTCACGGTCGTGGAGGTCGTGAGGCCGCCACCGCCGGAGCCGGAGCCGCTGGAGCCTGAGCCGCCACCCGAGCGGGCAACGGCGCCGGAGAAGCCCCGGCCCACCTCGCCCAGGCCGCGCCCGCGGCGGGCGGAGGCGCCTCCGGCCGAGCCACCGTCGTCATCACCGCAGGCCGAGGATGCGCCCCGCGCTCTGGCGCCGCCGTCGTCGAAGCTGTTGCCGCGTTCAGGTCCGTCACTGTCGCTCGCGCCGGATGGAGCGGAGAGCGGGTTCGCAGTCGACGAGGAGCAGGCGAAGGGCGGCCGGCTGCGCGCGCCGGAGGTGCCGAAGGATCTGGCGGCGCACATCGCGCAGGACGCGGTGGGCAAGGCCAAGGTGAAGCGGGGGTTGGTACACCCGTATTACGCGGACCTGGGCAAGGCGATGCTCAAGCACTGGGACGCGGACCGGGCGGTGTCGCAGAAGGGCCTGCGCGGGTTCTCGCAGAACTTCCGCGAGAACAGCCAGCTGGGGATGAAGCTCTGGCAGGAGAACGCGGAGAAGTTCGGGCAGTCCGGGACCCCGCTGGCAGAGGGCGCGGAAGACGCTCCCAGGATGCCGGAGCGCGTGTCCGCGGGCGTCGACGACACCCTCTCGCGACGCCAGGCGCTCAGGCGGCAGAACCGCCAGGAGTGGCGCTCCACGCGGCGCGCGGAGATCCGGGTGGTGCAGGATGCGACGGGGCGGATCATCCGCGCGGAGTTGCTCAAGCCGTCCCGCGATCCCTACGTGGACAAGGAGGCAGTGCGCGATGTCCGCTCCGCCGCCGAATCGATGCCGCCGCCACCGCCCGAGGTGCTCAACGGCCGGGACGAGCTCGTCAGCCACTGGCTGTTCGAGCTCGTCGTCTCCATCAACCCGCCGGTGCCCACCTTCAGCTTCGAGTTCGACGAGGCGCTCGGGTACATCGACCCGCGCATGCCGCTCGACCGCCGCATCTACAAGCGCGTGCGGCTGCTGGCGGTGGACTGAAACCGCTACGGAATCGTGAGCAGCCGCTTCAGCTCGCCCAGCCGGTCCTCCGGCGCGCCGAAGTGGACGCGGTAGTCCTCCTCGCTGCGGCGGATGGTCTCCATCGCCTCCTCGCGCCCGTAGGTCTCGTCGATGCTGACGTTGCGGGGGCTCTCACCCGGGAGCTGCTTGTAGGTGAGGAAGTAGTGGCGGAGCCTGTCGACCAGGCCCTCGTTGAGCTCGGAGATGTCGTTGATGCCGCCGTACACGACGTCGTCCTCGAGCACGGCGATGATCTTGTCGTCGGCCTCGGCCGCGTCGATCATCCGGAGCCCGCCGATCGGCTTGGCGCGCAGCAGGAAGTTGCCGCCGAAGAAGGTCTTCTCGGAGATCACACAGATGTCCATCGGATCGCCGTCGCCCACGATCCCGTGCAGGCCCGGCGTCTTCTGCATGCAGCGCTCCGCCACCCGCTCCGCGCAGTAGGTCTGCGGGATGAACCCGTAGAGCGTCGGCGGCACGCTCGAGTAGCGCTGGGGCCGGTCCACGCGCAGGTGGCCGGACTCCTTGTCGAGCTCGTACTTCACCACGTCGGCCGGGCCGATCTCGATGTACGCGGACACGCGCTCCGGTGCATCGCTCGCCGGAATGCCGTGCCACGGATGGGCCTGGAACATCACCGAGACGAGCTCCGACAGCCGGGAGCCCGCACCGCGCTTCGCATCACTCTTGTTCTTCATGTCCACTCGTCCTCCAGAAACTCGTGCGCGGGAAAGAGGAGGACGTCGCGGATCTGCCTGCTGCCGATCATCAGCATCAGCACCCGGTCCATCCCCACCGCCACGCCTCCCGCGGGCGGCATGCGCTCCACCGCGGCCAGGAACCGCTCGTCCAGCGGGTACGCAGGCCGGCCCAGCCGCTCCCTCAGCGCACGCTCCTCCAACAGGCGCCGCCGCTGCTCCCTGGCATCGGTCAGCTCGGAGTAGCCGTTCGCCAACTCCACACCCTGTGCGTAGAGTTCGAAGCGCTCCGCCACCCTCGGGTCCTCCGGCGACACCCGCGCCAGCGCCGCCATCGAGGTGGGGTAGTCCACCAGGAAGGTGGGCCGCTCGTGTCCCAGCCCCGGCTCCACGCGCTCGAGGAAGAGGCGGAAGAACACGTCGTCGAACGAGTCGCTCTCGTCCACGCGCACCCCCGCCTCCCGCGCCGCCGTGCGAAGCGATGCCGCGTCGTCACAGACGCGCAGGTCGATCCCGGTCTCACGCAGCAGCGCGTCTCTCACCGTCACGCGCTCGTAGGGCAGCCGCTCGAACAGCTTCGTGGACACGCCCACCGAATCTCCCACCGCGCGCGAAGCCTCGGCCAGCGAACCCTCCACGTCCTCCATGATCGCCCGGTAGTCCACGTGCGGCCGGTAGAACTCCAGCATCGTGAACTCGGGGTTGTGCGCCTGGGCGACCTCGCCGTTCCGGTAGACCTTGCAGAGCTGGAAGATGGGCCCCGAGCCGTCCGCCAGCAGCCGCTTCATCGCGTACTCGGGGCTCGAGTGCAGAAAGAGGTCCCGCCGCGTGC
This sequence comes from uncultured Myxococcaceae bacterium, assembly GCA_964502265.1. Lineage (GTDB taxonomy): Bacteria > Myxococcota > Myxococcia > Myxococcales > Myxococcaceae > JAFAFL01. The sequence continues at coordinate 12,251 of CAZCWA010000030.1, forward strand.
CCACGCCCGTCTCCGGGATGAACGGCACCCGGAAGGCGTCGATGTGTGGCTCCATGCCGGGCATGGGCACGAGGTTCGGCGTCTCCACCTCGAGGTAGCCGGCGTCGCCGAAGAAGCGCCGCAGGCCTGCGTTCATCGACTGGCGGGCGCGGGCCGCGTGAAGCTGACGTGGTCCGGGCATGCGCGCGGGGGGATAGCCCTGCGTTCGGGCGGGCGCAAGCGATGCTTCGACCGGTGACTATGCGGGTCGTGCACCGCAGGCCGCGGGTACACTCCGCGTCTCCATGTTTCGGCGCCTCTTCCCGCTCGTTCTCCCTCTCGCGCTGATGGTCACCTCCGCCTCCTGCGTGCGCACGATGCCCACCGTGCGGACGGGCGAGGCGTCGCCGGATCAATCGGGCGCCGAGGATGCGCCCCACTCCCCGGTGCCGGAGCTGGAGGCGCGCACGCGCGCGCTGCTCCAGCAGCAGGACGAGCTCGTCTGGCGGTATTGGACCGAGGGCACGCCGGTCGACTTCAGCCTCACCGCCGCCGAGGAGAAGGCGCTCTACACACGGGAGGCGCTGGCCCGGATCGAGGAGGCGCGGGGCTCCACCACCAACGCGCTCGACGCGCGGGCCCTCGAGCAGCTCCGCCTGCACTTCGCCGGTGAGCTGCTGGCGCGCGCGGCGGCGGCGGAGACGGCCCAGGTGGCGCGGCTCGAGGCGTCCCTCCCACTCCACATCGCGGGACGCGACTACACGATCCGGGAGGTGGAGCGGTTTCTCGCCCGCGAGCGGAACGCGCTGCGCCGGCAGGATCTCTACGCCCAGGCCGCGAAGGTCGCCGAGCGGCTGACGCCCGCGCTGGACGCACGCGAGTCGCGGCTCCGGGAGGAGGCGGTGGCGCTCGGCTACGACGACTACCGCGCGCTGGCGGCCGAGGTCCGCCGAACGGATCTCGAAGCGATGGCCCGGCACGCGGAGCGGATCCTCGCGCAGAGCGCCGCGGCCTTCCGGGAGCTGCTCGACACCCATGCGGTCAACACGCTGCGGCTGCCGCGCGATCGGATCCGCCTCCGGGACCTGCCCCGCGTCTTCCGCGCACCGGACGTCGACGGTCACTTTCCCAAAGAGGCATTGCTGCAGAGGACGCAGGCCACGCTCGCGGGCCTCGCCTTGCCCACCGGAGGTCGCCACGGCCGCATCTCGCTCGACGCCCGCGATACCTCGGCGAAGAACCCGCGGCCGCTCGCGCTGCCGGTATCGATCCCGGACGACGTGCGCGTCTCGGTGAAGCCGCTCGCAGGCGTGCGCGCGCAGGCCCAGTACCTCCACGAGCTCGGCATCGCGCTGCACGCCGCGTGGGCGTTGCAGCCCCGGTTCGGGCTGTCGAAGCTCGGCGGCGGCGCGGTCCCCGAGGCATGGGCCCTCCTCTTCCAGCGCCGGGTGCAGGATCCCGTCTGGCTCGAGCGGAAGCTCGGGCTCGGCGGCGACGGTCTTGCGCGCTACCTCTCCTCCGCGGCCGCCTGGGACCTCTTCCTCCTCCGCCGCACCGCGGCCATGGTCCTCTACGAGCACCGCCGCCATGCGCCCGGCGCGGACGAGCGCGCGGTGTTCCGTGGGGTGCTGGAGGAGGCGTTCCTGCTCCCGGTGGAGGACGTGGACGTGGCCCAGCACGCGCTCGCACGCGAGGAGCTCTTCGCCTCGGCCCGCGCGCTCGAGGCCCAACTGCTGGCGCACGCGCTGGAAGGCCAGCTCATCGGCCGCTTCGGCCCCGCGTGGTGGGACTCGGCCCAGGCCGGGGTGTGGCTCCGGCAGCTCTGGGCCCATGGCAACGCGCTCGATGCCCGGGAGGTGGCGGCCGCGGCAGGCGAGGACGCCTTCAACCCCGACGGCCTGGTCCTGCGCCTCACGCTCGCGCTCCAGGCCCCTCAGCTCGATCCCGAAGAGGAGTAGCCGTGCGGATCTTCTCGTTCTCCTTCCTCATCGCCACCGCCGCCGCGCTTGGCCACCTCTACCTTTATATGCGGGTGGTACGGCCGCTCTTCCCCGAGCGCCGTCCCCGCCTGATCGCGGCCGCGGTGCTCGCCGTCATCACGCTGCTGTTCTTCCTCCGCCGGACGCTGCGCGACGTGCTGCCCGGCGCCGTGAGTGACGGCTACCTCGTCGTCTCCTACGTGTGGCTGGCGCTGCTCACCGCGCTGGTGCTCGCGGCGGTGGCGATGGACGGGGTGGCGGTGGTGCTGGCGCTCGCGCAGCGCCGCAAGGGCCCGGCGCAGGCGGCGGACCCGGTCGCGCTTCCCGCCATCGACGAAGGGCGCCGGACGCTGGTCAAGGCGCTCCCCCTCACCGCGGTGGGCGGCGGGCTGGTGACGGCCGGCTACGGTGGCTGGCGGGCGATGACGCCGCCGGAGGTGACCGAGCGCGCCGTCCGCCTCGCCCGGCTGCCGCGCTCTTTGGACGGGATGACGATCGTCCAGCTCACCGACATCCACGTGGGCCCCTTCATCGAGCGGCGCTTCGTCGAGGAGCTGGTGCGCCGCACGAACGCGCTCAAGCCCGACCTGGTGGCGATCACCGGCGACCTCGTGGACGGCAGCGTGGCCCAGCTCGGGGGCGCGGTGGCGGCCCTGGGTGGCCTGCGGGCGCGCTGGGGCAGCTACTTCGTCACCGGCAACCACGACTACTACTCCGGCGACGTGGAGTGGACGGCGTTCCTCGAGCGCCTGGGGCTGCACGTGCTGCGCAACCGGCCGGTGGCGGTGGGGGACGGGGGCGGGCGCATCGATCTGGTCGGCGTGGACGACTGGTCCGGCGCGCGGCGACGGGGCGGCGGGGGCTACGACCTCGAGAAGGCGATGACCGGCCTTCACGACGAGCGCGCGAAGGTGCTGCTCGCGCACCAGCCCGCGAACTTCCGCGCGGCGGCGAGGCGCGGCGTGGACCTCCAGATCAGCGGCCACACGCACGGCGGACAGATCTTCCCCATGACGGGGCTCATCCACTTCGCGTGGGACCACGTGGCGGGGCTCTACGAGGAGGAGGAGTCCGGCGGGCAGATCTTCGTCAGCCGGGGCTGCGGCTTCTGGGGCCCGCCCATGCGCCTCAACGCGCCGCCGGAGATCGCCCGGCTCGTGCTGACGGCCTGACGGAGGGCCCCATCCGGAGCCCGGAGCGCTGCTGCCGCAGCGCCCTTCTCGCCTGGTAGCGGGCCACCACCGCGTGGGTGATCCGGTAGCCGAGCAGCGCCACCGGCACGCCCAGCAGCATCCCTCCGATGAGCATCGACACGAACAGCTCCACAGCGAACGGCCCCGCCGAAGACAGGCTCAGCTCGAGCCGGGTGCCTTCGCTGGAGAGGAGCCCGTCCGGCAGGATCGCCCGCGCGAACGGACGGCCGAGCAGCAGGCCACCTCCGTAGAGCAGACCGCCGGTGAGCGGGTTGGTGAAGCAGCAGCCGATCACGGCGGCCACGCGGGAGACGGGCGTCCGGAAGGCCCGCCGCAGAATCTCGACCAGGCCGAGCGCGACCGGCGTCTGGATGATGGGCAGCATGGCGAGGAACAGCCCCAGCGCCATCCCCCGGGCGATCTCCTTCGGCGCGCCGGGCGAGCGGAGCAGGCGCACGTAGCCGTGCTTCAGCCGCTTCTTCGTCCGCCGCCAGAGCGGGGTCCGCCCGCCCGCTGGGACGCCGTCCTGCCCGGTGCTTCGGTCACCCACGCATGCCTGCCTTCCGGGTTGGAGTCCGCGTTGCCGGATACCAACGCCCGGAGGCAGACCGCGATTTCAGCAACCGCCGAACGGGCCTACAGCAGCTTCATCAGCTCGGCCTTCTTCGTCGCGTACTCGTCGTCGGAGAGGATGCCGGCCTGGTGCAGGCCGTGGATCTCCTTCAGCCGCTCCGGCACCGTCTTCGACCCGCCGCCGCCAGCCGCCGCGCCGCCAGCGCCTGCCTGCGTGCTCTGCGCGTTCTGGTTCATGAACATCTGGGCCATGCCGAAGCCCATGCCCATGCCCATCCCCTGCGCCGCGCCGCCCGCGTCACCGCCCTTCGCCATCCCCTCGCCGGCGCCCATCATCATCTGGGCCTGGGCGTAGTTCTGGTAGCCGCCCGCGAGCCGGCTGTAGGCCACGTCCTTCGACAGCTTCTTCAGCGTGGCCTCGTCCTCGTCCTTGATGCTGACGTGGAAGTTGCCCATGCGGACGATCTGCACGCCGTAGCTCTCGACGTGGGTCACCAGCCCGGCGATGACCTCCTGTTCGATCTCCTCGGTGTACGCGCCGGAGGTGACCTTCAGCAGCGGCCACTCCTTCTTCACCATCAGCTCGGCCACGCGATCGCGCGTGACCTTGAGCACCTGGTTGCGGAACCAGCCGAGGAAGTCCTCGTTGCTGGAGCGGCCCATCCCGGTGAGCCCGAGCACCAACTTCTCCGGCGCCGTCACCCGCAGCGAGAAGTCGCCGTAGACCATGGTCCCGATCGCAAGGCCGGTCTCCGGATCGCGCACGTCGCCGATGGGCCCGCCGAACTTCACGCCGGCGAACTCGCGGGTGCTGACGAAGAAGACCTCGGCGATGAAGAGGTTACCGCCGGTCACCTTCTCCAGCAGCGCGGAGAGGAACGGCAGGTTGTTCGCATCGAGGCTGTGCCGCCCCGCCGGCAGCGCGCCCACGACCTTGCCGTCCTTGAAGAAGAGCGCGACCTCGTCCGACTCCACCGTGAGCTGGGTCAGCGTCCGGATGTTCTTCTCCGGGTGCTTCCAGACGATCTGGCCCTTGGCCTCGTCCGGCCGCGCGATGAAGTTGCGCTGCGCCTCGTTCTTGATCGAGCTGAAGATGCCCATCGTCTGCTCCCTCCGGTGGCTGCGTGACCTGACGCCGCCGATCAGTCGATGCTGACCAGCAGGAACTTGTTGTTCATCTCGGTGTTGGTGTGGACCGTGATGGTGCGCGACGCACCGGCCGCTCTCTTCAGCATGTCGAGCCGGTTGTGCTCCACCAGCGACCACTTGCGCCCGGGCTGCGCGCTGTAGGCCGCCATCCGCCCGTTGTCCTTCACCTGCTTCACCCGGTTGCGCGAGTACATCGTCTCGCCCCGCCAGTTCATCATGTACGCGGCGATGGGCTCGTCCGCGCTGCCGCGGAGCGCGTGGTACTTCCAGAAGAGATCGCGCTGCGTCCAGTGGTGGGACAGGTCCGGCCAGTGGCTCCAGTTGAACCAGAGCGCGAAGCCCAGGGACAGCGCGAGGAAGGTCCCGAAGAGCATGGTCCGCGCGCGCAGGATAGCCGCCAGCACCAGCAGCGCGGTGGCGATGCCGAAGGCGTGCCCCATCCCCTTCTTCACGTTCACCGTGTCCACCACCTTCGCCAGCAGCGGATCGCTCCCGCGCGTGCCGGCGAAGAGGAGCAGCGCCCCCACCGCCGCGAGCGCAACGCAGCCGAACCAGAGCGCGCCGCCGTCCTTCTTCAGCTTCTGCGCCTCCATGCCCACGTAGAGCGCGGTGAAGAGGATCCCCATGCCGATGAAGAGCGACGGGGAGCCGCGCCCGCGCAGCCACACGGTGAGCAGCAGCGCCACGCCGGTGAGCAGGAGCCCGAGCGGCACCGCGCGTCCCCAGACGGAGGACTTCTTGTCGGTGAAGGCGCTCCAGGTGAGGTACCCGCCCACCGCGAGCAAGATCGCCGCGTACACGTCCCCCAGCCACAGCGCGCGCCCGCCGAAGAGCGAGATGGGCCGGGTGACCAGCACCTCGGGATAGGGGCGGCTGTAGTTGTAGACGAAGAGGTCGGTGAAGTTCTTGGGCGTGGACGCGAGGTCCTTGCCCACGAGGATCAGCAGCGCGAGCCCGAAGAGGAGCACCACCGCGTGCTTGGCCACGCCCTCCTCCCACAGCTTGTCGATGAAGAGGGCGATGAGGATGGCCAGCCCCGGCAGCACCGGGAACACGTAGTGGTGGAACTTGGTCTCCGACGAGCCCAGCAGGGTGAAGGAGAAGACGACCCAGATCGCGGCGATGAGGCCCAGGTGATCCGCCGCGTCGGTGGACCGCAGCCGCAGCCGCGCCACCACCGCCAGCGCGCCCGGCACCAGCGCCACCCAGGGGAAGATGCCGAAGCCGCCCTGCTCGATGAAGTAGGTGAAGGTCCCGCCCGGCGTGGTGGTGTGCACGCCCGCCGCGAGCCGGTTGAAGTGATCGTGGACGAAGAAGCGGAGCCAGAAGAGCTTGCTCTCGTCGTCCACGCCGGGGAACAGCGACATCACCACGTACCAGGGCGCGGCGATGAGGAAGAAGACGATGATCCCCGTGCCCAGCCGCATCCGGTAGAGCTGCGCCCAGAGCACCGGCATCTCTCCGCCCGTGGGCCCCTTGCGCGCGAGCGTGGCGCAGAAGCCCCCGAGGAACCCGACGAAGCCCGCGAGCCCGCAGATGATCCGGTTGACCAGGAGCTGCTGCGGGTGGTCGGTGTAGCGGAAGGTGCGGATGAGCAGGTACGCCACCACGAAGGCCACGATGGCGGAGACGAGGCCGACCGCAGCGGGGACCACCGCGTGCTTCACCACCCAGCGCCCGTGCGCGCGCAGGCTCTGCGCGTCCCACGGCATCACGCACAGCAGCGCGTAGAGCAGCAGGATGACCGCGGGGAAGCCGACCCCCAGAAGGCCCTTGGCGAGCGTGGCCATCGCCGCGAAGACGTAGAACGCGTACCACCAGGCGGTGCGCCGCTTCGTGGAGGGATCGAGCTGGCCGATGATCGCGCACGCCATCGCGCAGACGAAGGCGGTGACGAAGGGCGTGTCGGTGACGGCCTGCCGCGAAAGCAGGAACCACATCGGCATGGTGGTCATCACCACCGCGGTGGCGAAGCCCGCGCGCCGGCTCACCACCCGCCCCACCGCCAGCGCCATCAGCGCCACCGCGGTGATGGAGAGGGCGACGAAGGGCAGGCGCATGCCCCACTCGGTGTAGAGCCCCAGCGCGCCGTCCCCGGCGTTGGTGCCCACGAGGTTCATGCCCAGCGCCATCAGCCACATGGTCATCGCGGGCTTGGAGAAGAACCAGGCGTTCTCCCAGTAGGGGAACACGTAGTCCGAACGCTGCACCATCGAGCGCGCGACCTCGCCGTAGTGCGTCTCCCAGGGGTCCCACAGGCCCACCGCGCCGAGGAACGGCACCAGCACCAGCGCGGCCACCAGCGCCGCACCTCCGGCGAGCCGCAGCGTCGGGCTGCGCGACAGCCACCACCGCACCGGCGCCGAGCCATAGGCTCCGCCCAGCAGTGACTGCATGAGTGTCTGCGGC
>CAZCWA010000031.1:0-19419 GCA_964502265.1 uncultured Myxococcaceae bacterium
CACTTCGGACAGGTGGCGCCGCCACAGTCGATGCCGCTCTCGTCACCGCTCACCTTGAAGTCCGCGCAGTGGTTCTGCACGCACACGCCGAGCTGCGATCCCGAACCCGGCTTCACCGCGCAGAACCCGCTCAGGCAGTCGCGCTCCTGGTAGCAGGCGATGCCCACCCGGCACGCGCGGCACTTGCTCCCGCCGCAGTCGATGCCGGTCTCGTCGCCGCTCTGCACCCCGTCGCCGCAGTGGTCGGTGTCCGAGCAGAACCCGCCCGAGCAGTAGCCCTTCGCGCAGTCGGTGCTCTTCTCGCACCGCTTTCCGGTGCCGCACGCGTTGCACGCGCCGCCGCCGCAGTCCGCGTCGGTCTCCCTCGCGTCGCGTGCGCCGTTGCGGCAGGTGGGCGTGCAGTACCCGAGCCCCCCGGCGATGTCCCAGGTGCGCTCGTAGATGGGGAACTGGGTGTTCCACGGCTCGAAGGGGCCGATGTCGAAGCCGGCGGCCTGACCCGCCTTGCCGGCGAAGCTGGAGCCCGGCGCCTGCACCCGTCCGCCCACCTGCACCCCGACGTTCCCGTACAGCCCGACCGAGACATCCGCACGCGGGCGGCTCACCAGCGCGTCCGCCACGCACTTCGACTCGTAGGCGGCCTGCGCCACGAGGGAGCCGCGCACGCCCGCGTTGAGCCCCGCCGAGTCGTACACGAACACGTTCACCCGCGGGATGAGGCCGCAGGAGACGGCGACCTCGCCGCCGCCGGTCACGTTCACCCGGGTGAGCTTGCGGTTCTCGAACACGGGACGGGTGCTGGTCACGCGGCCGCCTTCGTAGTGCGCGGAGAACTTGAGGATGCTGTTGCGCTCGAAGCGCATGTTCGCCTTCAGCGCGGCCTTGGCGCCGAAGCCGCACTCCATGTCCACCTGGAACGTCTGGGTGAACACCACCGGGACGGGACCCGCCATCACCACCTTCGTGGCCGGCTTGCTGATCAGGATCGTCCGCTTCCAGCCGCCCGCGGGCCGCATGTCCGGATGGCCGGTGAACCGCTGACGTGCCTGCGAGAGCACGTCGGCGGCGAAGGCGGCGTCCTCTTCGATCTTCTTCTGCAGCGCGTCCGTGGTGAGCCCGCCGGAGGAGGCGATCTCCGCCGCCAGCTCCACGTCGAGCTCGATGATCGCGCGGAATTGGCTGTCCACGTTCATCCACGTGGCGAAGGTGGCGTTGTGCCCGATGTTCGGGATGCGCATGCCGACCTGGACGCCCGGCCGGAAGAGCACGTCCGCGTCCACCTTGCCGGAGCCCTTGATCTGCAGCTCCACCGGCGCGCGGCCCGCGTCGTTGAAGCTCTTCTTGTAGTCCACCGAGAACATCGGCGACTGGTGCCGCGCCTTCATCTCCGGGTTCATGCTCACGCTGCCGCCGAAGCTCGCCGGAGTCACCGCCTGCCACGCCGCTTGCGCCCCGCTGGCCACCGCCTTCGCCGCGCCGCCGAGCGCGTTGCCCACCGCGCTCACGCTCTTCTTCACCGCGTTGAACGCCTTGCCGAGGAACGGGTCGCCGGGGATCGGGTTGCCGTCGTCGTCCAGCTCGGGGAGCGGCTCGTCGTCGGCGGACATCTCCAGGTCGGGCGAGAACACCTCCGCGTCCACGTAGAGGTTCTCCGCCGCCCACTCGAGGTCCAGCTTGGAGAGGTCCACGTCCCGCACCTGCGAGAAGTCGATGGTCTGCTGCAGCTCGCCGGTGACGATGTCCTGCAGCGCCACGGTCTCGGTGAGGACGACGATCAGCTCGCCCACCTGCTGTACCGAGCGCACCCGCCGCGCGAAGCCGAGCGGGTTCGCCCCCGGTCCGTCACTGGGCGCGGCGACGACGATGCGGCCCGGCTCCCACAGCAGGACCTCCGGGTGCCCGTCGGCGGGGAAGGAGAGGCTCTGCGGACCCACCACCACCGTCTCCGCCTGGCGCGTGGTGACGACCTCCACCCACGGCTGGGGCTCGAGGTTGTTGTAGTCGGGCTCGAAGCTCGGGGCCCACACCAGCCCGTCGAGGTCCTCGTCCTCCTCCTCCGGATCCGGATCCGTACCCGGTTCGTCGACCACTGGGTCGCCTGGGGATCCGTCGTCGGTGGCGGGTGGAACGGTGGGAGAGCAGGCGGCAAGCCCCAGCCCCAGCAGCGCGGCGAGGAGGGGAAGGCGCGGGAACCGGCCTTGGGAGAAGAGGGGGATCATGATGACCGGACGTCCAGCGTTGGAGGCCTCGGCCACTGAGCAATGAGGGTGCCAGACCCCGCCGAGAGGAAGGGCCAGGCGTCCCCCGTGGGTGTGCGGATGAAATGGGTCCGCGGCGACACCCGGCAGGGCGCGGCGCCGGCCGCAGTGGGTTGCACGCGAGCACGCGTCACCCTCCTGACCCGCCTATTCCTCCAGCGGGCGCACGTGTGAGGCGATGAAGACAGCGGCCTCCGCTTTGGAGCGCCTGCCGCTGGCGACCCCGAGCGTGAGGTCGACGAGTTCGTCCTCGGTGCAGTCGAGCAGCAGGTCGTTCATGTACAGGAAGAGGAACGTCGTCGCGGCTGCCACGCGCTTGTTCCCGTCGATGAACGGGTGGTTCTGCGCCAGGTGGTAGAGGTGGGCAGCCGCCATCTCCGGCAAGGTCCCGTGCAGGTAGGTTCCGGCAAAGGTCGCCTGCGCGGTGGCGCCGGCAGACTCGAGGAGCCCGAGGTCCCGGACACCCACGGCGCCGCCGTAGCGCTCGATCTGGTCCTTGTGAATCCGCATGGCGACCTCGAGCCCGAGGAAGACCGGCTTCACTCGGCGAGCCGCTTGAACGCCCCAGCGTACCGGGCGTGCATCGCCGCCATCCCGCGCTCGAGCTTCTTGCGCTGGGCATCCGTCGGGACGGGCGAGATCACGATCACCTTGCCGTCGGTCGAGATCTCGACCGGCGCATCCGGATCGAGGTTCGCGGCTTCGAGCAGCCCCTTGTCCAGGACCAGCGCCACGCTGTTGCCGGTCCTCGTCAGCTTCTTGATCATGCCCGCGACCTCCGTACGTACAGGCTAACGTCGCCGTACGAACGGGGCAAGGACCTCGACCTGCCCGACGAAGGCCCTCGACCCGGCTCTACGGCCGCACGAGCCTGCGGGGCGGCTGCAGCCGGAAGCCGCGTGCGGTGCCGCGGGTGCCTCGGAGCGAGCCCGTCCCGGCGGTGCCCTGCAGCCGGGGCCTCTTCTCCAGCGCGTTCGTCCCGTGGGTCATCGCCACCCGCCGGTTGAAGCGCATGAGGAAGAGGGTGGTCGCCGCGGCCAGGGCGAGCCCCACCGCCCACTGTCCGCGGGCGATGAAGAAGAGCGCGGCGAGCGCCACCGCCACACCGCCGACGCTCCCCAGCATCAACCCGCGCGATCCAGCGAACCCTCTTTGCTTCGGCGCGCTGTGGCGCAGGGCGGGGTGGTCACCGGCGCGCATCCACTGATCGCGGCCGTGCTCGCGCAATTCGTCGCCCGGCTCCACCAGCCCGAGCCGGTAGGCCTTCTCCACGTCCCCGAGCGTCTGGAAGTCCAACGCCCCGTCCCCGTTTCTGACCGTCCAGCCCATGGGGCCAAGGTGGAGGCCCTCCCCATGCCCGGCAGATTCCCGCGCCTGGCAGGCCGCTGTCCGACCGGCCTCAGTCGCCCTTCGACGGAGCGCCGAGGTTTCCCTCCTTGTCCACCCGCACGCCGGTCTTCGGGAAGTCCTCCCCGGAGAGCATCCGCACCTGGCCGATGGCGGCGCCGGCGGGATCCTTCACCGCGATTCCCCTCTCGATCTGCTTCGTGGGCAGGAGCTTGCCGGAGACGAAGCGGCCCTCGCCGTCCATCACCACCTCCAGCACCACGCCCACGCCCAGGGGCCCGGAGAGGTTGAAGCGCCCGTAGGTGGCGAAGTTGCCCAGCGAGTACGCGATGAGCCGGTCCTTGTAGATCTCCATCCCGCGCAGCACGTGCGGCCCGTGCCCGAGCACCAGGTCCGCGCCCGCATCCACCACCGTCCGCGTGAACGCGCGCAGATCGCCGCGATTCTCTCCGTGGAAGGTCTCGCGTCCGTGCGGCACCCGGGTGGCGCGCGATCCCTCCGCCCCACCGTGGAAGGAGACGACGACGATGTCGTGTGAGGCCGCCGCCGAGCGAACCAGCGCCGCCGCGGTCTTGTGGTCGTTGACGTTGTTCACCGCCGCCGAGGTGTGGAACGCGATCATCGCCACCTTGAGCCCGTTCTTCTCCGTGGAGGCGATGGACCCCGGCGGCCCGCTCCACTTGATCCCGGCCTCGTCGAGGGTGGCCTCGGTCTGCCGGCGGCACACTTCACCGAAGTCGCCGGAGTGGTTGTTGGCGAGCGACGCGAGGTCCACGCCCGCCTCGGTGAGGTACTTCACGTAGCGGGTGGGGCTGCGGAAGGCGTAGCAGTTGGTCGACTTCGGCCGGCACTTCGCAGACGGGGCCGGGTCGTCGCACAGCGGGCCCTCGAGGTTCACGAAGGTCAGGTCCGCGTCCCGCAGCCAGTCGTAGACGTCGGCCATCACCGTGGCGCCGTCCTCGGGCGGCAGGTAGCCCTCGGGGAAGTCGGTGCCGATCATCACGTCGCCCACCGCGCGCAGTCGCAGGGACACGTCCGGCGGCGGCGTGCGCGTCACTTCCGGAGCGCTCTCGCCCATCGCGTCCAGCTTCGCCTTCAGCTCGGCCTGGGCCTTCGCCTCGGCCAGCCGCTCGTCGACCTGCGGGTGCGAGGGCGACAGGCGCTTCACCGCCTCCCACTGCTCCACCACCTTCGCCCAGTCCGAGAGCAGGTAGTGCGCCCAGCCCAGCTCCCAGCGGCAGTCGACCCGCTTCTCGTCCAGCTTCACGCAGGCTTCCAGCGCCCGCGCGGCCGCCTGGGCGTCCTTGTTCTTCAGCGCCTCCACGCCCTGGGCGTAGTGGGTGTCCGCGTTGGGCTCGGCCGGCGCAGGCGGGGACGCAGGCTGGGGCGTGGACGACGTAGCGAAGAGGAGCGCGGCGAGCAGAGCGGACATGCCCCTTCGCTAGCGCATCGCGTCCTCGGGTTCCACCGGCTGTCCGCCTTCGAAGAAGTAGCGGACGGGGACGCGAGACGGCGCGTCCACCACCTCGGGGCGCTCGCGGCGCAGCTCGCAGGACACGCAGCGCTCGGCCCAGGGGACCAGCGAGAGCCGGTCGGCGGTGATCTCCTTCGAGCAGTCCTCGCAGCGGGCGAAGGTCCCGCGCGGCACCTTCTCCAGCGCGCGGCGGACACGGTCCAGCAGCGCCTCGTCCTCGTCGCCGCCCGCCGTGCGGTAGTTGCGAAGCCGCGTCTGCTCGGCGCGGTCCATGGCGCTCCACACCCACGCGTCCGGTTCGTCGCCGGAGAGGACGTAGCGGTAGACCTGGAGCTGGCGTTCGGCCTCCTTGCGCACCGTCTGGCCGCGGGCGGAGGTGAGCATGTCCGGCGAGAAGAGCTCGGCCAGCTTCCCCTGCACCCGCGCCTGCAGCTCCGCGTCCTGGGCGAGCTGCGCGCTGAAGGTGTCCGCGCGAAGGCCCACCTCGCGGCAGGCCTCGCGGATGAGCTCGTCGAAGATGCGCTCGAGCCCGAACTGGACCGCCGCCTCGAGCTGCTCCGGCGAGTCCGCCAGCGTCTGCGCGCTCTCGAGGAAGATCTCCACCGCCCGGTGCAGCTTGCTCACGCCGCCAATCCTAACCCCTTCTCCCTACAGTTGCTTGAGCTCCGTCAGCAGCCCCTGCAGGACCTTCTTCGCGTCGCCGAAGATCATCATCGTGTTCGGCTGCTCGAAGAGCTCGTTCTTCACGCCTGCATAGCCGCTGCCGAGCGAGCGCTTGACCACGAACACGGTCTTCGCGTGGTGCACCTCGAGGATGGGCATCCCGTAGATGGGGCTCGCCTTGTTGGTCTCCGCCGCGGGGTTCACCACGTCGTTGGCGCCGAGCACCAGCACCACGTCGGTGTTCTTGAACTCGGGGTTGGCGGTCTCCATCTCCAGCAGGGCCTCGTAGGGGACGTCGGCCTCGGCGAGGAGCACGTTCATGTGGCCCGGCATCCGGCCCGCCACGGGGTGGATGGCGTAGGTCACGTTCACGCCGCGCCGCTTGAGCTCGTCCGCCAGCTCGCGCACCGCGTGCTGCGCCTGCGCCACCGCGAGGCCGTAGCCCGGCACCACCGACACCGAGCGCGCGCTCTCCAGCACCATGGCGGCCTCCTCCACGCCGCAGGAGCGCACGTTGGTGTAGCTCTCCGCCTCGCCCCCGCCCGCTGCGCCCGCCCCGGCCGAATCTCCGCCGAAGCCGCCGAGCACCACCGAGACCAAGGACCGGTTCATCGCCTCGCACATGATGCGGGTGAGGATGAGGCCCGCCGCGCCCACCATCGCGCCGGCGATGATCAGCAGGTTGTTGCCGATGACGAAGCCCGCCGCGGACGCCGCCACGCCCGAGTACGAGTTGAGCAGCGAGACCACCACCGGCATGTCCGCGCCGCCGATGGGGATGACCAGCAGCACGCCCAGCACCAGCGAGACGACCGTCAGACCGATCAGCGCCCAGCCGCCGAGCGTGGGCTCGTCGACGAAGAAGCCGTACCAGGCCGAGAGCGCGACCGACCCCACGATGAGGCCGATGTTCACCACGTGCCGCGCGGGGAGCAGGATCGGGTTGCCGGAGAGGGTGCCCTTGAGCTTGGCCCAGGCGATGAGCGAGCCCGAGAGGGTGATGCCGCCGATCCACGTGGACGCGGCCACCGTCACCGCCTGGTCCGCGCCCTGGAGCTGCGCGAGCGTTCCCTCGGTGCCCCTCTCCACGATGTCCACCCAGTAGACCGAGATGGCCACCAGCATCGAGGCGGCGCCACCGAAGCCGTTGAGCAGCGCGACCATCTCGGGCATCGAGGTCATCGGCACCCGGAGCGCCGCGATCCCGCCGACCACCGCGCCGGCGATGAGGCCGGCGGCGATCCACCGGTAGTCGATGGTGCCCAGCTCCAGCAGCGTGCCGATGATCGCCAGCAGCATCGCCAGCGCCGAGAGCGCGTTGCCGCCGCGCGCGGTCTTCACCCGCGAGAGCCGCTTGAGGCCGAAGATGAAGAGGACGGCCGAGACCAGATAGAGCAGGGGGATCATTTCTTCTTCCCGCCGAACATCCGCAGCATCCGGTCGGTGACGAGGAACCCGCCGACCACGTTGAGGGTGGCCAGCGCGATGGCGATCGCCCCGAGCACGTTGGACACGGTCACCTCCGCCGTCTGCGCCGCGTAGAGCGCGCCGATGATGGTGATGCCGGAGATGGCATTGGTGCCCGACATCAGGGGCGTGTGCAGCGTGGGCGGGACCTTGTTGATGACCTCGAAGCCCACGAAGCAGGCGAGGACGAAGACGTACAGACCGACCAGCAACGGACCCATCATGACCGGGCCTCCCCGAGCAGCGCCGCGGTGGGCGCGTGGCGCACCTCGCCCGCGTGCGTGAGCAGCATTCCCGCGACGATCTCGTCGGCGAGGTCGAGCGCGGCCTCGCCCTTCTTCGTCACCAGCAGGAGCACCTCGAGCACGTTCCGCGCGTAGAGGGCGCTGGCGTCCTGCGGCAGCGTTGCCGGCAGGTTGGTGTGGCCGATGATCGTCACCCCGTTCTCGGTGACGTACGTCTCGCCGGGACGGGTGAGCTCGCAGTTGCCGCCCTGCTCCGCCGCGAGGTCGACGATCACCGCGCCGCCACGCATCTTCTTCACCGTGTCGGCAGGGATGAGCCTCGGCGCCGGACGGCCGGGCACCAGCGCGGTGGTGATGGCCACGTGCGAGGCGACGATCCGCTCGCTGACGAGCTGCTGCTGCTTTTGGAGCGCCTCCTTCGACAGCTCCTTCGCGTAGCCGCCCGAGCCTTCGCCGCTCTCGTCGAGGGGCAGCTCGATGAACCGGCCGCCGAGGCTCTGGACCTGCTCCTTCACCGCCGGCCGCACGTCGCTGACCTCGACCACCGCCCCGAGTCTGCGCGCGGTGGCGATCGCCTGCAGCCCCGCCACGCCCGCGCCGAGCACCACCACCTTGGCCGGCTGCACCGTGCCCGCGGCGGTCATCAAGAGAGGGAAGTAGGTGGGCAGCGCGGCGGCGGCGAGCAGCACCGCCTTGTAGCCGGCGATGTTCGCCTGCGAGGAGAGCGCGTCCATCTTCTGCGCCCGGGTGATGCGCGGGACCAGCTCCATCGCCAGCGTGGTCGCGCCCCGCTGCGCCAGCGTCCGCACCGCATCGAGGTTCTTGTGCGGCGAGGTGAAGCCCACGAGCCACGCACCGCTCTTCAGCCGCGCGGCCTCCTCATCGGTGGGCGGCGCGACCTTGAGCACGATGTCCGCGCGAGACCAGGCGGCCCCGTCTCCGGGCACGAGCTGCGCGCCGGCCTCTCCGAACTGCGCGTCGCGAAGGAACGCGCCGTCGCCCGCGCCCGCTTCGACCGAGACCTTCAGGCCTTCCTTGACGAGGCGCTTCACCGTCTCCGGCGTTGCGGCGACCCGCGTCTCTCCAGCGCGGCGTTCCCGCGCGACCAGCACCTCGAGCATGGGCGGGATATTGAGCACGCGCCCCGCGCGCGGTCGAGAAACGCGTTCTGATTGATCCGGTGAGCCGGAGCGTTACCGCGCGCCATCGTCGACCCACGCATCGGGCCTCAGCTCGGGCAGGCCTTCGGGATGGAGCACCGGCCGGTAGCCTGCGCCCTCGAGCCGCCCGATCCACCCGGCCAGCGTGACCGCGTCCACCAGCGCCCAGTCCACCTCGAGGTGCACGAGCTCTCCTTCGGAGCGTCGGGCCACCGGCTCCGCCTCCGCCTGTCCGAGGAGGAAGGGCGCTTCGTCCGAGCCCTCCCGCGGCGAAATCCGCAACGGCCGGTCCTTCTCCACCGGTGCGCGCCACCGGTTCGCGTCCACCCAGGAAGGCGCCGCCTCGTCGATTCCCGCGGGCAGCATCACGCGCAGGATGGCCTCCTGCTTCGCCAGCGCCGCCACGAAGGGGAATGCCTCGATCACCCGTGCGTGGTCTTCCATGGGAGGGGCCGGCTCCAGCTCGCCATGAAGGCCGACGTGGGTCGCACCGCCCGCCTGCGCCAACCGGACCGCGTTCAAGAGGGCCGCACCGTCTGCCCGCCTGTCCACGGCAATGACCACCTCGCCTCCTTCGAGCAGGGGCGACTCGACGTCGCCGGCCATCTCCCGTAGGGAGCGCATCTGCTCCACCTGACGGCCCTGCTCCTCCAGCAATCGGGCCACCCCTTCCGCATTCAGCTCCAGCTCCAGGTACGCGGCCGAAGGCGCCCACTCCAGCCGGCTGTCCGCGTGCACCACGAGGCCCGGCGCCCAGCCCGTCTTCCCCTCCTTGAACACGAGCGGCTCGAGTCCAGCCGCCACCATCGAGCCACCACCCAGGTGCGTGCCCAAAGAGCGCATCGACCGCAACAATGCCGCCCGCTCCACCGCGCCCACGCCGAGCGCGGCCACCACCGACAACGCCAGCGCGCCGAGCACCCGCGGCCTCTTCGACGACAGCCTCGATGCGCCCACCGCCATCACCGCCACCGCAGCACCCAGGGCAAACAGTGCGAGGACGAGGCCCGCCTGCGCGTCGAGGAAATCGGCGAGCACCGCGGTGAGGATCGTCGCCCGGTCCACCGGACTGACGTGCGCGAGCGCCTCCAGCCCATGACCGAGCCAGCTCGAAAGACCCACCGCCCCCGCCGCACCGACCGACGCCGCGCCCGCCACCGCCGCCACCAGGGCGAGGGTTGCGCTCCGGCCATCGGCATCGCGTCCGAGGCCGAGCCCCGCCAGCACCAGCGCCACGGCCGCCACCCCCGCAAGGAGCGCCACGCCCGTCCCCATTCCGCCCAGTCTCAGGAGGGGAATGAGCAGGGGCAGCGCCACCAATGCAGCCACGCCCGTGACCGCCCACCTCCGCTGCCGACCCGGCGCGCGCTGACCCACCGAGCCCATGCCCAATCCGAGCGCCACCGCCCCGAGCTGCGGCGCCGCCAACCAGCCACCGAGCACCGCGCACCCGAGCGCCTCGCTGAGCCCCACGGCGAGGATGATCCCCTTGTCCTCCGGGTTCACGTGCGCGACCGCCGACTCCACCATCTGCATGCCGAGCACCACACCCGCGGCGCCAGTCAGCCACGGCGTCAGCGCGAAGAGGAGCGGGAGCGCAGCGGGCACGGCGCGGAACCGGACCGAGAGCGGGAGCAGGGCGGAGTTGATCACCGCGGTCAGGGTCGCGGCCCCGAGCACGCCCCACGCGGGCGTACCCGCCGCAGCGAAAAGACCGGAGAGGGCGTCCCCGCCCATGACTGCCCAGAGGAGGGCCACCGCGACGAGGTGGAAGGGCAGGGGCAGCAGCGCTGCAATCACGGTGGCGGCGGTCGAGGGGCTACCGGTGGAGGCCGGAGGACGGTGCATGGCGCAGGAGCATGCACCGGACGGAGCCTCCACGTCGCGGCGGCGGGCTACTCGAAGTCGAGGCTTCGGCCGAAGAGCTCCAGTTGTCCGGCCTCATTTCCCGACGCCCAGAATGCGTGCAGCGCTCCCGCGTAGTCGAGCACCTGGGGAATCTCCGGCCCGTCCAACACACCTTCTGCAAGCCGCCAGGCACCGTCCTCCAGAAGCGCGACCCGGTAGCCGGCGACAGGTGGGCGGGCAAACCCCACCACGACGATCCCTTGCCGCGTTCGACGGACGTCAGCCACCGTCACGAAGTGCGCGTCGAGAGGAGAGAGAGCCCTCCTCAGGCTCTCGCCGTCGAAGACGTAGGACCAGATCCGATGAACAGGAGACAGGAGGGTCCCCGAGCGCTCCACCCAAAGCAGCGACACCCTGTGGGATGCAGATCCCTCCTCCGGAAGGAACGCCCAGTCTGGTCGCCCCTGGCGCTCCGCCAGCTCCGCGTTTTGAAGTTCGGTGAGCGCGAGGTCCTCACCTACTCGGAATAGACGCAGCCGCTTCTTGTCGTAGTCCGCCTGCGCCAGCACGCGCGTGTTGGGGTGCAGGAGGATGTCGCCCCCATTGTCGGTCGGCGAGAAGACGCAGGCGGTCCTGACATCACCGGACGCGTCCACCCGACTCACCCGGACCTGGCCCAATGTGCATTGCAGACTGGGATCGCACGGTGGCCACTGCGCTGCCCAGGCGACGCCGGTGTCGTCTCCCGAGAAGTCGAAGGAAGCCTCTCCATCACCCGTGCATTCCAGGTACGTCACTGGCGCGCTGGCAGTGGGCTGCCAGATGGCGAAGGTCGTCGGCCACCGCGTTTCGCCGTACCCACTGAAGCGCCAGAGGGGACGCCGGAAAGAGCGCTTCCCCGGTAGCGCGAAGCTTCCGTCGGTCGAGTGGGTGATCCGTTCGAACAGGGTCTCGGCCGGCGAGAAACGACCGTTGTCCGGGTCGAGCCGCGCTCTGTGCAGGCGGAACACCTGCCCGAGCCCGGCCTGACTCACCCATTCCACGCACACCAACCCGTCGCACTCATGGAATGCCGGCAGCCCGTCCATGCTGTGGACAACCCCCAGGACCGTCGGTGTTGCCGGGAGCGCGCGGACCGTCGGCGCAGCGTCGGGCGTGCTGGAGGTGGCAGTCCCACCGCAACCGCTGAGGAGAACGCCGCCGGTCAGAAGAAGTGGGAGCGCCGAGCCGAGCTTCATGGCCACACGTTCAAGATCCGGTCTGGACGGTGCAGGGCGCTTCGGCAGGCTCGGAGGGGACGGTGAAGGTGACCGAGTTCGTACCGTGCCGGACCGTGTACGTCCCCGCGCCGAGCGGAGGCGTCTGGCAGATGGCACCGAGTCGTCCGCAGTCCTCCGTACATCCCGCGAGCGGGTTCCGGTTGCTCCGCCAGGCCGCGTGGGTGGAGACGATGAAGGTCTCGCCCTCGCGTGACAGCTCGCAGAACGCCTCGCGCTCGGTGTCACAGCTCGAGCTGAGGCACTCCGGGAAGGTGAACTGGAGGTAGACCGGCGCGCCCTCGGCGAACGACTGCGCGGTGGGCAGCTCGAACGGCTCGGGCTGGCTGGAGTGGACGCAGACCGCGCCCTCGTCGGTCCTCACCTGGAGGCCGGAGGCGGGCGAGCCGGAGGGGCCGGGCAGGAAGGAGCCACAGCCGGTGCTGAAGAGGACCAGCGGGAGGAGGATCAGGGCGAGGCGGAGCGTCATGGGCCATCTCACTTCTCGGACGGGGCGTTTCTTTCCCGGATGAGTATCGCGCGCAACGCGGCGAAATCACGAGGGGAGGACGTCGGCACGCCGCCTGCGATGCGCGGGGACCTCACCTCCGCCGGCTCCCCAGGGTCCGGCGCTCCCCCGGAGCTTCACCATGCAGCGTCTTTTCTCCGTCGCACTCCTCATCGTCCTCGGCACCGGCTGCGCCTCGTCTACCGTCATCCGTTCGAAGCCCAGCGGCGCCACCGTCACCAACCAGTACGGCCAGGTGGTGGGCAAGACGCCCTACGTCCACGAGGACAGCGAGATGCTCCAGCACCAGGAGCGCTTCACGCTGAAGGCACCGGGTCACAAGGAGACCGACGTGGTCATCCGAAAGAGCAAGGTGAACGCGGTGCGTGTGGTGGGCTTCGGGCTGCCCGGCTTCCTCTTCTTCCCCCTGTGGGCGGGTCTGCTCTGGTCCACCGAGTACCCGCAGGACTACAGCGTCGAGCTGCCGCCGCAGGGCCGCCCAGCGGTGGCGAAGGACTCGGATCGCTGAGCACTCTCCGGCCCGGAACGTTTGCGCCCCGGGCGACGAACGCGGAGAGTACGCGGCCCGATGGGCGCGCCGACGATCCTCTTCGCCATCCTGCCGGAGGGCGGGCACCTCAACCCCACCTACCGCCTCGCCCGGGGCCTGCGCGAGCGCGGCCTCACCGTCCGCTACCTCCTCCCCGAGGACGCCCGCCCAGGCCCAGAAGGCCACGGCTTCGCGGTCGACGCGCTCTTCCCCGACCTCTATCCGAAGGGCTACGCAGCGCAGGAGGAGGCGCTGGGGACGCTGGACCGCCGCCGCTCCATCACCGAGCGCTACGAGGCCGTGCTCGACAGGCTGGCGCGCGCGCCGGTGCTCGTGCGCGGACAGCCCCTGCCCGACCTGATCCTGGTGGACGTGACCCAGCCGCAGTTCGCGTTCTGGGCGCACAAGAACGGCGTCCCCTTTCTCTACCTCAATACGTCACTGCCGCAGACGCGCGACGCCGGCGTGCCTCCCTTGCGCAGTGGCACGATGCCGGGGAGCGACCTCGGGGCGCGGGTGAAGGTGGACCTCGAGTGGCGGCAGTTCCTCGCCCGCCGCACCTTCGCCGCGCGTGCGGCCCGGCTCGGGGGGATGCGGCCTCCGTACGATCTTGCGCGCGGCGCGGCGGACCGGTTCGGTGTCCCTGCCGAGGCCCTGGACTGCGACACCGTCTACATGCCGCAGCTCCGCGGCGTCCCCGAGCTGGTGCTCTGCCCCGAGGTGCTCGACTTCCCCCGGCCGCCCAACCCGCTCCGCCAGTACGTGGAATCGCTGGAGCTGCAGCGCCCCGAGCCGCCCTTTCGCTTCGACCGGCTCGACCCGCACAAGCCGCTCGTCTACTGCGCGATGGGCAGCACGAGGTACCGCGCCGAGGACGTCTCGCCCTTCCTCCAGCGGCTGGTCCGCGTCTTCCGCCAGCGTCCCGAGTGGCAGCTCGTGCTCGCCTGGAACCGCTATGGCCGCGCCGAGGACTTCAAGGACGCGCCGCCGAACGTGTGGGCGATGGAGCGCGCGCCGCAGTGGGGGCTTCTCGCGCGGGCGCAGGTGATGGTCACCCACGGGGGCCTGGGGAGCGTGAAGGAGTGCCTCGCGCACGGGGTTCCGATGCTCGGGCTGCCCTTGGCGGTGGATCAGCCGGGGAACGTGGCCCGCGTCGTCCACCACGGCGCAGGCCTCCGCGAGGACCTGGTCCGCTGCTCCGAAGCAGACCTGCGCGAGAGTCTCTCCCGGCTCCTCTCCCAGCCCGCCTTCACCCAGAGGGCCCGGGCGCTCCGGGACGCGGTACGGGCCGCAGAGAGCGGGTCCCGGGGCGCCGACGCCGTCCTCGCCGCTGTCGGTGAGGCAAGGCGCGCACACCAGGGGTGAAATCAACCCGCTCTGCGAGTAGGGTCGTCCTCCTCCCATGGATGACCTCGCCGCGCACGTACACCCAGGTGAAGACGAAGAGGTTCCACTCCCCGACCTGAGTAAGGAGGGGATCAGCGCCAGCGTTCCGGACTGGGAACGCGAGCGCCCGAGGCGCCTTTGGGATCCGTCCCGGCGGCTGCTCGGCAGCCTGCGCCGCTACCAGCGCTGGAGCGGTCGCGCAGGTCCGCTGGGGCGGGCGGTGCAGATCGTCTCCTCGGTGGAGCACAAGTTCTGGAGCGTGGTCACCGGCGCGGACATCCCGCTCAACGCGCAGATCGAAGGGGGGCTCGTCCTCGTGCATCCCAACGGCGTGGTGGTGCATCCCACCGCGAAGGTCGGCCCCAACTGCCTCCTCCTCCAGCAGGTGACGCTGGTGGAGGGCGTGGAGCTCGAGGGCCACGTGGACGTCTACGCGGGGGCCAAGATCGTCGGCACCGGGGTCCGCATCGGCCGGCACGCGCGGATCGGTGCCAACGCGGTGGTCACCCAGGACGTCCCCGCCGGCGCCCTGGCCGCGGGGGTTCCGGCGAAGATCGTCCGCCGGGCGAAGTGGCACCGCTCCAACGGCGGCCCCTAGCAGGACCGCCTACTCGCGGGCGCCGGGATCGTCGGACGGCAGGAGGTCCGGGCCGATGGGACGCACGTCGTCGTCGGGCCGTGCGGTGTACTCGCGGTCCTCCTCGTCGGGATCGCTGAAGCCGCGCTCGATCTTGTCGGGGACGATGTCCTCCGGCGCGCCCGGGTCTCCCTCCAGGCCGTACTGCCCCTCGAACTCGGGCTCCTGCCGCACGCCGGTCCGGTCCGCGCCCCACCTCGACGCGCCGTTGCCCGCGCTGCCCGACTCCGCTTCGTCGCGGCCGGCATCCGCGCCCGTCAGCTCCCGCGTCACGTCCGTCTTCTGCGCGCCGAGCGAGTCGTTGTCCGGATTGCGCTGTCTCATGTCATCAACTTCCGTCCGCTCCGGGGGAGGGGCAACGCCCCGGTCAGGCGATGGGAGACGGCCGCTGGGCAGCCAGGCTGCGCTCGGACAGGGGCGTTCCGATCCCCGGGGCAATTGCCCGGCGGGCTCGCAGATCGTTGACAAGCGGGGGGCTTTGGGGGTTAAGGCGCGCCGCCATGGCCAGCCTCCGCGACATCCGCAAGCGCATCCGCTCGGTGAAGAATACCCAGCAGATCACCAAGGCGATGAAGATGGTCGCCGCCGCCAAGCTGCGGAAGGCCCAGGACGCGATCACCGCGGCCCGCCCCTACGCGGTGGCGCTGGACGAGATGATCGCCGAGGTCGCCTCCCGCTCGGACGCGGTGGAGGGCGCGCCCACGCACCCGCTGCTGACCTCGCGCCCGGTCCGCAAGGTGGACCTGGTCGTGCTGTCGTCGGACCGCGGTCTGGCGGGCGGGTTCAACTCGAACGTCATCCGCCGCGTGAACCGCTTCCTCTTCGAGAACAAGGGGAACTACGAGGCGATCCGGCTGGTCACCATCGGCCGCAAGGTGAACGACTTCTTCCGCAAGCGCGAGGTGGAGATCCTCCGCGACTACCCCGGCCTCTACTCGCGGGTGTCCTTCCACACCGCGCAGGAGGTGGCGGAGGTGGAGACGAAGCGTTTCCTCGAGGGCGAGTGTGACGCGGTGTTCGTCGTCTACAACGAGTTCCTCTCCGCCATCAGCCAGCGGGTGGTGCTGAACCAGGTGCTGCCCGTGCAGTCGGCGCCCGCCGGGCAGACCACCGGCGCGGCCGCTTCGGCCACGGAGACCACCGGCGCCGAGTTCGAGTTCGAGCCCGGCCGCACCGAGGTGCTCGAGCGGCTGCTTCCGCAGGCGATCGCGATCAAGATCTACCGGGCGCTTCTGGAGTCGGTGGCCTCGGAACACGGCGCGCGGATGAGCGCCATGGACAACGCGACCAGCAACGCGTCGGACATGATCGGCCGGCTCACGCTCCACTACAACCGCACCCGTCAGGCCGCGATCACCAAGGAGCTGATGGAGATCGTCTCCGGCGCCGAGGCGCTGAAGTAGCCCTCCCGCTGCGGTAGGCTCCCGCGCATGGCCGTCCGCACCCGCCTGCTCTCCGCCGTTGCCTGGGGCCAGATGCTCGGGGTGGCGGTGGGCGGGTTCTTCGTCCAGGCGCCCGTCTTCGCCGCCACCGCGCTGTTCGATCGGGGCCGCCGCATCAGCGGGCGGCTGTTCCGGCTGGAGGCGGTGGCCGCGGCGAAGGTCTCCCCCTTCTGGGACTTCGCCATCCACGGTCCGTTCCCGCCGCGGCTGGAGCGGCCCACGGTGGTGGTGGCCAACCACGAGTCCAACGCGGACGTGTTCCTCATCTCGCACCTGCCGTGGGAGATGAAGTGGCTGGCCAAGGCCTCGCTGTTCAAGGTCCCGTTCGTGGGCTGGAGCATGAAGCTCGCGGGCGACATCCCGGTGCGCCGCGGCGAGCGGGGCAGCGGCCACGAGGCCCTCCTCCGCTGCGCCGAGTGGCTGGACAAGGGGATGCCGGTGTTCGTCTTCCCGGAAGGCACCCGCTCGAAGACCGGAGAGCTGGGCCCGTTCAAGGACGGCGCCTTCCGCCTGGCGATCGAGAAGGGCGCGGACGTGCTCCCCTTGGCGGTCGCCGGAACCCGGCGCGCGCTGCCCAAGGGCTCGTGGGTGTTCGCCCCGTCGAAGGCCCTGGTGAAGGTGGGGACCCCCATCTCCACCCGGGGGATGACCCGGGAGGACGTGGAGCGGCTGAAGGGCGAGGCGCGGGCGCAGATTGAGCAGATGCGCGAGGAGCTGCGGCCGTTGGTCCAGTCGCCGGGCCCGGCGTGAAGCTTCGCCAGATCCGGAGTTGGGTTTACGGAGCGGGCCGCGTGCGCCAGTCTTCCGGCACGTTCATCGCCTGCCGCATCATGTCGTCCGCCTCCTCGATCAGGGCGGCCGTGCGCGCCCACCAGCCCCCGTCGTCGACGCCAGCGGTCAGCCGGCGGATCATGCTCAACGTGGCATAGACGCGCGCGCCGTGGATGCCCCGCCAGGCGTCGCTCTGCTTCGGGATCTTCGGCGTGATGCCCATATGCCGGTTCCAGAGCCGTCCGTTCCGTCCGCGTGACGACCTCCACCCGCTCGACCCCATCCAGCACGCACAGCCGAAGCCGCCTGTCGAACTCGTAGAGCCGGACCGCATCCTCGAAGGAGGCGTCTTCTCGGAAGGCGTCTCCAGGCTGCTTGAACGGGTGCCAATACCCGCTCAGGCGGTAATAGCTCACCTGGGACAGCACGCGGAGGGCAGCCTGCCGGTCCCGGACCGTCAGCCCGCGCCTCTCGAGCAGCGCGAGTTGATCTCCAAAGGTCAGAGCTGGCTTCGAGTAAGGGACCCGCCCGCTGGGCTCATTCATCGAGCGCAAGGATGGCGGACAAAAAAATACCCGCCAAGTGCGCATGACCGGTGCTCTGGTCAGAGGCATGGCGGGTGTGTTGAGGCATATCTATGAATTCGCTCCCGCCGCGTCAAGTCGGCCAGCCCGCCGGGAACAACCTCCCGAGGCCGGCGAATCCTGCTGAAACAACAGCGGCTCGACCGTATTTTCCCTGAGACCCCATGTCCCGCGACCACCGCCACCAGAGCTTCGAAGAGGGCATCCGCCGGATGGGGGATGCGGTGGGCAAGGCGCTGACCTCGGGGGCGGCGGATCTGGAGCGGTGGGCCTCGGGGTGTGAGCATGTTTCCAGGCGGGAGCGTGACCGGATGGAGCGCGAGCGCCGGAAGAAGGAAAAGAAGCTCGAGGAGCTGCGCGGGCGCTCGCCCCAGACGGGCGGGGTGATGCTGGTGGCCGCGGCGGTGCTGGTGGTGATGGCCTTCATCACCCCTCTGTGGTGGCTGGTCTTCGTCGCGCTGGGCCTGGGCATCGGCGGGGTGAGCCAGTTCGGCGCCGGCAAGGAGATCGCCAGGCTCGAGCGCGAGCTGGGCCTCGCCCCGGATCCGGAAGAGGAGGAGGCGCGACGGGCGCAGAGCGATCCCTCGTACGCCCGCCTGCGCCGGGTGGACGAACTGGCCGCGTTGCTCTCGAAGGAACTCACCGAGGGCCCGGAGGCGCTGCGCCTGCTGGTGGCGCGGCCGAAGGAGACGGTGGAGAGCATCCGCAAGGGCTGCCACGCCCTGGCCGAGCGGGAGAAGTCGCTCCGGGCGCTGGCGAAGGATGGGCTGGAGCGGCTCGCCCGGGACCGCGAACAGCTCGGCGCGCGCCGGGACGCGGAGAAGGACCCGGAGACGAAGGAGCGGCTCACCGCGGCGCTGGCGGCCATGGACGCGCAGACGCGGCAGCAGGCGGAGCTCGAGTCGCGCGCCAACCGCCTGGAGGCCGAGCAGGTGCGGCTGGCCTGGAGCCTCGAGGGCCTCTACACCCAGGTGGTGAAGGCGCGGACCTCGCTCGGCGAGGGCGGCGCAGCGCCGGTGGAGGAGGCGCGGCTGCGCACCGAGCTCGAGCGGCTGACCACCGAGGTCTCGGCGGTGGCCCAGGCGCTGGAGGAGGTCTCCGGAATCAGCGGGGTGGACTCCGGGCCCGCGCTGGGGCAGAAGCGCGAGCGCACGCGCTGAAGGGGAAACCGCATCAGTTTCCCTTCTCGGAACCGTGCCCCCTACTCCCTTGACCCCACACGCCCCCGCCCTTAGGGTGCGCGCGCTTTTTCAGACCCCCCTCCAAGGACGTACAGAAGATGGCAACCGCACACGTACCTGGCCGCATCACGCAGGTCCTCGGACCGGTGGTGGACGTTGAGTTTCCGCCCGGCGCGCTCCCGGAGATCCTCACCGCGCTCACGGTCACCAACGCGAACGTCTCCGCGGAGAAGGACAACCTGACGGTGGAGGTGGCGCAGCACCTGGGTGAGAACACCGCCCGCTGCATCGCCATGGATTCGACCGAGGGTCTGGCCCGCGGCCAGGTGGTCACCAACACCGGCAGCCCGATCCAGGTGCCGGTGGGCAAGGCCACCCTGGGGCGGATCATGAACGTCGTCGGCGCGCCGGTGGACGAGAAGGGCCCGGTGAAGGCGGACAAGTACTACCCCATCCACCGCGCCCCGCCCACGTTCGTGGAGCAGAGCACCAACGTGCAGATGTTCGAGACCGGCATCAAGGTCATCGACCTGCTCTGCCCGTACACGCGGGGCGGCAAGACCGGCCTCTTCGGCGGCGCCGGCGTGGGCAAGACGGTGCTCCTGATGGAGCTCATCCGCAACGCGGCCATCGAGAAGGGCG
>CAZCWA010000032.1:0-3120 GCA_964502265.1 uncultured Myxococcaceae bacterium
ACGGCTACCGCATCGAGCTCGGGGAGATCGAGGCGACGCTGCTGGAGCATCCTTCGGTGCGGGACGCGGTGGTGATGGCGCGCGATGACGGCCGCGGTGAACGAAGGCTCGTCGCCTACTGCATCCCGCGGGAGGGCGCGGACATCGATCCCGCAGCGCTGCGCGGCTTCGTGCGCTCCCGCCTGCCCGAGTACATGGTTCCCTCCGCCGTAGTCGCGCTGGGCGCGTTCCCGCTCTCCTCGAGCGGCAAGGTGGACAGGCGTTCACTGCCCGCCCCGGATCGCACCTCCGGCATGACGGAGCGGGTGCCTCCGTCCACGCCGAACGAGAGGGTGCTGGCGCAGATCTGGAGCGAGGTGCTGGGCGTGCCCGAGGTCGGCATCCGGCACGACTTCCTCGAGCTGGGCGGCGACTCGATGCTGGCCATCCAGGTGCTCGCCCGCGCGAACGAGGCGGGGCTGCCGCTCAACGCCCGCCACCTCTTCCAGCACCAGACGATCGAGGCGCTCGCGCGCGTGGCGGATGCGTTGCAGCGCGGTGATGAGAAGGCAGAGGGTTCGCCCGCGCTGGTGGAGATCCGCCGGGTGGAGGGCTCGCGTCCCTTCTTCTGCGTGCACCCGGTGGGCGGCCACGTCCTCTCCTACGCCGAGCTCTCGCGCGCGATGCCCGAGCAGAGCTTCTACGGCCTGCAGTCGCCGGGGCTCGAGCAGGACGGCGTCACCTTCCCCGACCTTCCGGGCATGGCCGCGGCCTACCTCGAGGCGATCCGCGAGGTGCAGCCGCAGGGGCCGTACCGGCTCGGTGGCTGGTCCCTGGGCGGCGTCATCGCGTGGGAGATGGCGCAGCAGCTCCGCGCGAAGGGCGAGGAGGTGGAGGCGCTGGTGCTCATCGACAGCGAGGTCCCGAGCACCGACACGCGCGTCACCGACACCGACGAGGCCAGCCTGCTCTCGCTGTTCGCGATGGACTTCGCAGGCCGCACCGGTGCCACCTGCGAGCTGACCCGCGAGGAGCTGCTGGGCGTGCCTTCCGACGAGCGCTTCGCGTACGTGGTCTCGAAGCTGCGCGCGCTGGGTGTGGTGCCGCCGAACGCAAACCTCGCGGACCTCGCGCGGACGGCGGAGGTCTTCCAGTCCAACGTGCGCGCGGTGATGGGCTACGAGCCGCCCGCGTGGGACGGCCCGGTGGTGCTCCTGCAGGGCGAGGCGTCACAGCCGTTCGCGCGGTGGGGAGGCTGGGAGCCTCTGGCGAAGGGGCTCGTCATTCACACGGTCCCCGGCGACCACTACTCCATGCTCGCGCGGCCGCGGGTGGAGACGCTGGCGATGAGGGTGAGAGAGGCGCTGGGCTGAGCGGGCCGCAAGGGCCTGGACGCCGCGGGAGGTCTGACGCGCCTGTCGTGGCTGGCTCGACTTGAGCGGAGTCCTCCTAGCGTAACCCCACGAAGCGCGGGTGATTGCGACGGGCGCGTGCCTTGCATTCGAGCCGCTTCATGGGAGGCATCATGAGGCGTTCGGGGCTTCTGTCGTGGGTGCTCGCAGCAGTCACTTCCACCGCATGCGTGGCGGGGGAGACCGGCGAGCGTGGACGCGTTCACTTCTCCTTGAACATGGACTTCGCCGAGGCCTCGGACTTCTCGAATGCCCTCGCCGTGGGACGGCCTGTCTGGGTGACGCCGGAGAATCCGCCCCCACAACCGGGCGTGGCGGGCCAGTTCTATACGGGCGTCTCGCTTCGCCTGCATGCGGACGGCGAGCCCGAGTCCGCGGCGCAACCGCTTCCTCAACGCGACGGGGCCACCTGGCTGCTCGAGATCGACCGACCCGGCGCATGGTGGCTGCTCGCCGTGGACGAGGCAGGTGAGGTCGTCGATCGGGTCGCGGTCAGGTCGAGGGAGATGGCCGCCCTTCGCCTTTCGAGTTTCTACAAGGTCTCGGCGGAGAGCCCGGAGGAGGGATGTGGGGGCGTCTCGTCCCGCTCGAAGGGCGTCCAGGACTTCGTGCTTCATCGGAACCAGGCGGTGATTCTTCATGCCGTCCCGCTGGACCAGGATGGCCAGCCGCTCATCGGACTCCTCGAGCTGCAGGTGATCGCGCCCGACTTCCTCAATGCCGTCACGATGAACCAGAAGCCGCTGGCGCCCGCGAACGCCGTGCGAGTGGCACCGTTCAAGGGGGTGCCACTCGGTGAGGCGGCGGAGGTACTCGTTCGCGAAGGCGCGGACGGCCCCTCGTTCACCCACACGTTGAGGACGAAGGACGCGGACGGGTGCAGCTGACCCCACTCCTTCAGGTCGAGGACAGGTCGCGCGACAACAACAGTCTCGCGCCCGCTTCCTGCGCATGCTGAAGCGCCGCCCGGAGAGGCGCCGACGACAAGGGAGCGATGCCTTCACAAAGTGAGCGCGCGCGGGCCATCAGCTCCGAAGAGGGCGCTTCCCCCACGGGCGCGCCTTGCACGTCGCGGAGCAGAGCGACCGCTTCTCCCGCGAGGCGGGGCCGGGTCAGGAGAACACGCGCCAGTTCGGAGCTGTGGGCGTAGTAGAGCGCCACCAGTGGCCCTCCTCCGTTCCTGGCCGCGAGGCGGTCACGCAACTGCCGGAACGCCGGGAGGTCGAGCTGGGCCATCGGCAACAGGGCCAGCGACCGCAGCGCACACGACCGAGACGTCGACATCCCGTTGGGGAATCGGGCGTTCAAGGGCCCGAAGCAACCGATGGAAGCGGTGACCCTCACAGCGGGGACGCCTTGCATCGCTCCGACCGCTACGCGTGGAGCTGAAAGGACGACGCCCTCTGGAAGGCGTCCGCTGTCAGGCGCTCCCAGAAGGCTCGCTGCCATTGCGGCGGCCCCTGCATTCACAGACCTCTCGACCACCTGGCGAACGACGGGCCGGACCTGGTCGTCCACCCAGCCGCGCACCGCATTCAGCACCGCTTCCTGGATGTCACCGATGAGACCTCCCTCACTGACGAAGGAGAGGGTTCCCCGACCGGCGGTCGAGATCTCGAAGAGCGATGAAATCCGTATCTTCCAGCCGGCGCGTGCCTTGCACTCGAGCCGCGCCATGGGAGGCATCATGAGGCGTTCGGGGCTTCTGTCGTGGGTGCTCGCAGCAGTC
>CAZCWA010000032.1:3220-17890 GCA_964502265.1 uncultured Myxococcaceae bacterium
CGCTTCGCCTGCATGCGGACGGCGAGCCCGAGTCCGCGGCGCAACCGCTTCCTCAGCGCGACGGGGGCACATGGTTGCTCGAGATCGGCCGACCCGGCGCATGGTGGCTGCTCGCCGTGGATGAGGCAGGTCAGGTCGTCGACCGGGTCGCGGTCAGGTCGAGGGAGATGGCTGCCCTCCGCATGTCCAGCGCGTACAAGATCTCGGCGGAGAGTCCGGTGGAGGGATGTGGGGGCGTCTCGTCCCGCTCGAAGGGCGCCGAGGACTTCGTGCTCCATCGGAACCAGGGATTGCACCTTCTCGCAGTCCCGGTGGACCATGAAGGTCAGCCACTGCTCGGGCTCCTCGAGCTGCAGGTGATCGCCCCGGACTTCCTCAACGCCAGGCCAGTTCCGCAGCGGATCCGCACGACCGCCAACGCCGTTCAACTGGACCCGATTCGTTCGATGCCGCTTGGCGAAACAGCCGTGGTGACCGTCCGGGAAGGCGCGGACGGCCCCTCGTTCACCCACACGTTGAGGACGAAGGACGCGGACGAGTGCCTCTGACGGGCCCGCTCAGGGCACCTGCATGAGGTCTGCGGAACCGGCCGCCGGCGTCGGAACGGTCAGGGCACGGGGCTTCACCCGCAGGACCGTCGCCGAGACGTCGGCGTAGGTCCGGATCACCTCGAGCTGCTTTGGCCAGCTCTCCTTCGGGTAGAAGCCGCGGACGATGTCGAGGGTGCGGTGGATCTCCACCCCCTCCCGGGTGCGCTCGAAGCGGGCGGTGACGCGGAAGGCGCCGTGGGAAGCGTCGACCGGCGGCGGAAGCGACGCGAGCTCGAACCCGTTTGGCAGGCGCACGTGGAGGACGTCCACCAGGCGCCGGTGCGTGCCCACGTGCATCGGCGTCTTCCGCTGCGGCTGGCGCGCGAGCATTTCGAAGGCGTTGCTGAGCAGGGTCAGCGGGACGTGCAGCTCTCCTCCTCCGTCCAGCGCTTCAGCGGCCGCGTAGCCGGGCTGGCGGAACGCGAGCTCCCACCGGCAGGGCGCGTCCTCCCCCTCGCCGCAGACGTAGCGCCCGTCTTCGAGTTGCGCCGCGGCCGAGAGGGCGCGCACCTTCGCGGCGGCGCGGACCTGTGGCTCGCGTGCGAGGGCGCGGCGGGTGCTCCCCGTCGGACCCGGCGAGGATTCACCCTGCTCCTCCTCCAGCCACGTCACGCGCACGTCGCCCTCGGCGCTCAAGGTCGCGTCCATCCGGCGCACCTGTGTTCCGGGCGGCGCGCTGCGGCCCTCGACCGGCTTGAACACGGCCTCCGCGTCCTTCGTGGTGGGGAGCAGCAGCGCCTCGATGCCCTCGCTCCAGCTCGGCAACTCGCCCGGCGCGCAGGCCTCGCATTGGGGGTCGATCCACAGCGCGTTGGCCACGCCGGGCTGCTGCGGCACGTACACGAGCGCGTGGTTGAACTGCGGCGTGGCGAAGAAGGTCCGATCCTCGCGGTGGCTGAGGAAGCGCGTGCCGACGCCGATCCGGGACTCCACCCCGGCCTCGCCGAGCATCCGGTGGACGAGCAGCGCGCGCTCGCTGGCGGAGACGTTCGCTCCCGATATGAGCTCCCGCAGCGGCCGCGACTCCAGCAGCGTGCCCGCCTCGTTCACGTCGGTGCGCTCCCGGACCCGCGCCCACACCCGCTCCACCGCGCAGGTCCTGTCCGCGCACCCCTCGAGCGACACCGGCTCCGAGAAGCCCGCGAGCAGCGCCTTGTCCTCTCCCTCGAAGCGCGCGCGCTGGGCCCAGTTCGCCACCGCCGCGCCCCAGCTCGAGATCGGATCACTGGCCCAGGTGCCGTAGGTGTACTGCCGGACCCGCATCATCCACCACGGCGTGGTGTAGCTCTGCGCCGGCGCCCAGGGCTCCGTCACCCGGGCCGGGATCCGCGCGAGCTGGAAGCGCAGGCGCTCGTACTCCCCTGCGCGTTCGCGCTGGATCGGCTGGTCCGTCCCGTACACGCGCAGCGATACCCGGACGCGCTCGTGGACGAGCACCTCGGCCTCGTACTTCAGCACCGGGAGATCGTGGACGGCGTAGTCGACCATGTGCGGCACCGCCCACGGGACCTCTGCCGTGTAGACGTACTCGATGACGCTGCCCACCTTCACGTCCGGGATCCGGAACGAGCGGATGTCGCGCCGCGCGCTCCCGTCCTTCGACTCCGCCTTCGATGCGAAGATCGCGCCCTCGTCGACCTCGAAGACGCTGCCGTCCGGATCGATCCGACGTGCGCGGACCTCGGTCACCCGCATCTGGCCGGACACCGGGATGGTGATCTCGCCGCGCGCGCGCCCGGCCTCGGACTGGATGGCGATGACCTCGCGCCGCTGGAACTGGGTGAAGCTCTCTCCGGCGTCGTAGAACATGAACACCTTGCGCTGGCGGAGCAGCACCACCGCGGGCGCATCCGGTGCGAAGGCCTCCGCGTCCGCGCTCCTCAACCGGCTCGTCGCCGCGTCCGTGAGGAACTGCGTCTTCAGCCGGGGCGTGCACGCGCCGACGCCGAGTGCGAAAGCCAGCGTGAGCAGGCCCACCTTCACAAGATTCATCGCGCGCATCAGTGCCCTCCTCCCTGAGCGACCACTCCGGCGCGGAGCACGACCGCGCGTGCCTCCACGGCGCGAAGAGAGTCGAAGAACGCGCGGGCTTCCGTGAAGTCCGCGGCCCCGAGCATCCGGCGGCCGCCCACCCAGCGCCGCTCCAGACGCAACCCGTCGCCCTCTGCGTGCCAGCTCAGCGTGTACGTGCCGAAGGGCGACTGCAGCACCGCAGGCTCCGGGAGCGCGCGGGCGGTGATGCCCGCAGGAAGCCGCAGCCGCACCGACGTCACCTGCTCCGCGAGATAGCGCGTGGCGAAGTGCGCGCCGGGCACCCTCAGCGGCACCTCCGGCAGTTGGGCGGGAAGGACGTGCGACGCGCGCAGCACCAGCGTTCCGGACGATCCGGGCAGGGGCGGCAGCGAGACCTCGCCGCGGACCTGCAGAGCGCGCTCGCCACGCCGATCGCCCTCCACCGCCACCGCCTTCGCCGAAGCCCCCGGGATCCGCAGCCACGTGCCCACCACCCGGTCGTGTGCTGCGTGCGTGACGCCCCGAAGCCGCTGGCGCACGTCGCTGGCCGAGGCGCCCCGGCTCGCGAGCGAGAACCCGCCCTCCACCGCTCCTGCCGCGCCTACCTCCAGCACCAGCTCCAGTCGCTCCGCGTTCTGCTCGGGCGCGAGCGGCGGGACGACGATGAGTTCTGCGCCGCCCGGCTGCACCGGGAGCACGTCGGCCTCCGCGACCGAAGGCGGCACTTCGCCGAAGGGAACTTCGCGCTGCGTCGGATCCACCACCACCGTCCCGTCCGGCAGATCGACGAGGAGGATCATGTGATTGAAGTTGCCGGTCACGGTCGGCAGCCGGAACGGACGCGGGATGCCCCCATGCGCGTTCACCAGCGCGAGACGGCTCGGAACCTCCAGCTCGCGCAGAAGCACCCGCAGCAGGTTCGCCTTCGCCTTGCAGTCGCCGTAGCGAACGGAGAACACCTCCGCCGCCGTGTGCGGCCGCCACGCGCCGTAGCCGAGGGTGATGGCGCAGTACTCGATCTCGTCGACCACGAAGCGGTGCGCGCGCCGCGCCCGTGCCTCCGCGTCGAGCCCCGCCTCCTGCGCGAGCTTCGCGGCCAGCACCTTCATCTCCGGTGTGGCTTCGTCCGTGCCGCGCGCAAGCTCGTCCATCCACGCGGACAGCTCGCGCGCGTCGCGGAAGCCGGCGTGGATGCGCCCGTCCTGCGACCACCGTGCGAGCCGCACCGTCACCTCCACGTGTGGCCGTTCAGCGCGTTCGTCGCGCGTCCCGGTGCTGCCCTGCTGCCAGACGTGGCGCACGCGTTCCTCCGCGCGCTCGACCTCTGGCGGGAAGGTGATCCGCTCACCGTGGCCCAGGCTCGCGAGGTGGTCGACCTCCCACTCCGCGGGCACGCTCACGATGAGGCGCTGCGCCTGGACGGGCTCTGAGGGAGCGAAGGTCGCGCCGAAGGAGAAGAGGCGGACCTCGCGGTGACGCACGGTCGTCCGGTACTCGAGGACCGCGCCGGGCACGAGCGTGGGGACCGGCAACGACACCACGCGCATGTCGCTGTAGAGCACCTGGCGGTGGAAGGGAGCGTCCACCTTCTTGTCGGGATCGAGCCGCTCGATGCGGCCGTCCGGCCAGAGGACGCGGGCCTCGAACTCGCGCAGCGCCGAGAAGGACTGCCAGTAGTGCGCGGTGACGTTGCGCGGCTGTGGCGCCCCCGCCTCGAGGAGACGCCACTGCACGTGGTCGGTCACGTCCGCCACTGCCGCCCCGCGTTCGTCGGTGAGGAAGGCGATGTGCCGGTCACGCCGGAGGGTGACGGAGCCGTCTCCCGGAAAGTCCTCGGCGCCCGGGGCTGCGGCGAGATCCACCGGAGCGAACCGCGCGGTGGCGCAGCCGGCAGAGAGCAAGAGCCCGAAGACAAAGAGCGTGAACGAGGTGAAGCGCCAAAGACCGGTGAGATTCACGCGCGGACTATGTCAGGAACTCCGCGAACCCAGGCAGGCGAGAGAGCACGAAGAAGCGCGGTCGGCCCGGTGGACGGGACCCGGGGACACCACGTTCTGGATGGCGATCTTCTCGTCGGCCTCACGCATCGAGCGCTCCGTTCACCCCGGTGATCTTCGGGCGCCTGAAGCCCATGGCGATCCACGCGCCGAGCAGCTTCGCGAAGAACGCCGCGTTCTGGGTCCTCGCGTTCGGGACGTCGTCGGGGAGCGCGGTGCCCGGAGGGAGGTCCGAGGTCATCGTCCGCAGCGAGATGGGTGGCCGCACGTCTTCCGGCCACAGCCGCCCGTAGAGGCTGAGCCAGTGGCCGTTCTGGAACTCGAGGAAGATGGGCGTGTGGCAGCAGGTCGCGACGACGCGGCGGGTCGGTGACTTCGGCGAGAGGCGCAGCTCCCTGAGGTGCTCGGTGCCGGCGAGGAACCGGACGCGGTCCTTGCGGTAGAGCACGAAGTGGGTCCCCCCGTTCTCCTCCAGGACACGCGGCGATGAGGGGAGCGCCTGCAGCCTGCTCCCCGCAGTGCGGCAGCTCGTGCAGTGGCATTCCGAGGTGATGATCGGACGCCCGTCCACGGCGAGCTGGAGCTGTCCGCAGGCGCAGGAGAGATGGTGGGCAGAGGTCACGAGGACCCTTCTTTCACGCGTGGGCTGAACGTCATCCCGCATCGACGCCGTGGAGCGCGAAGAATCATCGGTCGAAAAACACGAAGGGGCCCCGCGTTTCCGCAGGACCCCTCCCGTTCACCTTGCTGCGAAGAGTGGCTACTCGCAGTTCGGGTTGAACGACTCCATGTTCACGTCGCAGTAGGCCGCGTTGAAGGAGCCGGAGACCTTGTCGCCCTGGCTGCCGAAGGTGATGTCGAAGGTACCGCTCATCGCGCCGTCGCTGCCGAGCGCGAGTTCCTTCACGTTGATGATGCCGCTGCGGCCGATGCCCCGGTCGCCGCTGACCGCGTTGTCGCAGTTCGCATCGTTCTTGCCGAAGATGGCGAGCGCGTGGTTGCCCGAGCCGACGTTCAGGAAGTTGTTGGTGACGGTGTAGTCGCCCTCCTCGGGTGCCAGAACCTGCTCGCCGTTCGACCGCACGAGGAGCGCAGAGAAGACCGTCGTGTTCTTCGGATCGCGGTTGGCCTTGAGCGTGGAGCAGATGTCCGGCTGATCGACCATGTACAGCATCACGCCCAGCGTCTTGCCCGCGTCATCCTTCAAGGGCAGGAACACCGCGTCCTCCACGCTCAGCTCCCTGTCATCCACCTTGCCCTTGAAATCGCCGGGGCTTCCGCACGCAACGAGGAGTGAGGAGCACGCGATGACCAGGGCCTTGATGCCGTTCTTCATTCTATTAATTCCTCTGCAGTGGGAAAAATTGGACAACTGTGGCCCGCTTAATAGCCGACCGGGCGGGCCTGAAGCAACAGGGGCCCCGCGGGTCGCGGCCAGCAGTACGGCGGCGTGGGGCGCTGGGACCGTCGATCGCCGGAGGCAGGCATGGCACGAGTCAGAGAACGTGACGCACGACTGTTTCAGGAACGCGGAGTCCTGCACCTGAAGGGCGTCGTCGCGCGGAAGCTGCCGCAGAAGGAGGGTTGGACGCTGCCACACATGGGACGACCTGGCACCGAAAGGGGGCGCGACCCTGGCGCTGGCGGGCGCTCACCGACTGTCGGCGGCCGGTAGAACGCCGCAGCCGGGAGTGCACGAGGTCCTGCGTGGGGATCCCCACTTCGGCCGGCTGTTCGATGCGGGAGCGCCGAACCGGGAGCGCCTCATGCAGCCGAGCCTGTTGGGAGACGGTCGTCGAGATGACGGGCACAGCGGGCGACGTCTACCTGATGGACATGCGCATCCTGCATGCGCCTTCCGTCAATGCGACGACGCGGGCGCGCCTCGTGGTGACCGGCAGGTACCTGCGGCAATGAGCCGTCGGAGGAGCTGGAGCCGGCCTCAGCTCCCGATCCCCAGTTGCCCGCGCGTGTACGCCGCCAGCGCCTCGCGATGGGCCGGCACCGACGCCCAATGGGAGACAGGGGCGGGCACGCCCTCGCGGTCCCAGTAGCCACCGGTCGACTCGCCCGGCTCTGCGGCGGTGGCGAGCCACACGTATGTCTTCGCCATCTCCTCGGGGGAGATCGAGAACGCGGACTTGAGCGCGTACATCGCCTTCAGCGGCCACGCGAGCCCGGGGTAGCGCGCGGTATCGACCTTCACGTTGGTGACGCGGACGCCATGGAAGCGGACGCGGGTGTCGCGCCAGCGATCGGCCTCGTGGAGCATCCACGCGAGGTGCGCGAGCTTCGAGTGGTAGTACGCGCGCGGAACGGTGAAGCGCCGTCGCTCGAACTGGGGATCCTCGAGGTCCACCTCGAGCCGCGGGAACATCACCAGGCCCTTCGACGTCACCGCCACCACCCGCGCGTCCGGGCTCTCCAGCAGCCGGGGCATGAGCCTTTCGGTGAGCAGCGCCGGCCCGAGGAAGTTCGTGGCCCACGTCGTCTCGATGCCCTCCTCCGTCAGCGTGCGCTGCTTCTCCCGGATGTCAAAGTACGCGGCGTTGTGGATGAGCGCATCGATGCGTACCACCTGACCTGCGGCCTCCTCGATCGAGCGGCGCGAGGCCATGTCGACCACCAGAACGGAGAGGTCCGCGCCCGGAGCGGCCTGCCGGAGCTGCGCCGCCGCCGACTCGCCCCGCCTCCGATCGCGGCATCCGAGCAACACCCGATGCCCCGCCTGCGCGAGCTGCAGCGCGGCCGCCCGTCCGATGCCTGCATTGCCGCCGGTGATGAGAACGGTCCGCGCGTTCATGGGTGATGGAGCTCCTCTCGGCCGGAGACGGGACCTGCGACCCGCTGCCCTGCCTGCCACACCGCCACGATGCCCCGGGTGTGGGTGATGTCCTGCAGGGGATCCGCCTCGAGCACGATGAAGTCCGCTCGGCGGCCGGGGGCGAGGACGCCGCGATCATCGAGCCCGAGCAGCTTCGCGCTCTCCCGCGTGGCGACCATGATGGCCTCCCGGGGACTGAAGCCGGCCTTGATCATCAGCTCCAGCTCTCGGTGCTCCGCGACGCCGATCAGGCGCTGCGGCATCGCGCCCGAGTCGGTTCCGAAACCGATGTGAACCCCGGCCTCACGTGCGGCGGCGAGGTTGGCGAGGTTCGTCTCCACCGCGGCCTTCTCCCGCGCGATGGACTCTCCTTCCAGGGTTCGGCGACGCCAGGCTGGATCCATGAACTGGGCGCGCAGCGAGGGCTGCAGGGCATTCGCCACGAACGGGCTCTGGAGCACGTCCGGGTTCTCAGCGAACCAGTAGTTCGCTTCGTTGATGAAGACGGTCGGCACGTATCCGGTGCCGGCCTGTGCCATGGCCTGCAGGAGCTCCGGGGGCATCGGCTGGTCGCGCACGCCGTGGGCGATGATGTCCACGCCGCTGGCGACCAGGGCTGCGGCCGGCTCCATGTCGTGGATGTGGGCGGCCACCCGGACGCCGAGGCGATGCGCCTCCTCGATGACGGCCCGGAACACCTCGGGTCGCATCTGCGGCGCCTCGCCGTCCAGGTCGTCGACCCAGATCTTGATCAGATCGACGCCACGCTCCACCTGTGCCCGGACCACCGCACGGGCCTCCTCCGCGTTGGCAGGACGCGCGACCGGATCGTTCCTCAGCCCCATGCCTTGCGCAGGCGGCGCGCCGTCCGTGACCCCGATCCCCGCGCCCGCGCCGAAGAGCTGCGCGCCCAACGAAGGATCCGCACGGACCTCCTCTCGGAGATCAAAGAACGCCTCTCCGTTGAGGCCGAGCGAGGTCACCGTCGTGACGCCGTACGCCTGGAACTGGCGCAGGTTCCTCAGCACGTGCTCGCGCGTGTAGAAGCGGTCCCCGTGTTCGGTCCCGTCCGTGTTTCCGACGTGGGAGTGCGCGCTCACCAATCCCGGGATGATGAAGCGGCCCGAGTAGTCGAGGCGCTGGGCTCCTGCCGGGATCTCCACCCCGTTCCCTGCCGGCTCGATCCGGACGATCGTCGCGCCCTCGAGGATCAACGTCACCACGCCCAGATCCTCGCTGCCGTCGAAGACCCGCGCGCCCTCGATCACCACGATGCGTGGGTCGTCCGTGCTCTTCGCCGACGGCGTGTGCCGGCAGCCGATGAAGACAACAGAGGTCGCGAGGATCACGAGAAGCGGTCGCGTCGGGTTCATGTCCCGGACCCTATCCGCCGCGGGCCCCGGATTGCTTCCGCTCCGCCCTCCGCGGCAGAGTCCGCACACACTTCCTTCCCTCCGTAAGGACTCGGTCCTCACCATGCAAAACACCGGTCTGTTGCTGCGGGCGATCACGGCGCTGACGCTGATGGCGGTCTTCTTCACCCTCGCGCTCGTCACCGCAGCGGCGCTGCTGTTCGGTGCCTGGGAGGTCGGTCAGGCCGCCCTCACCATCCGCGGGCGCGGCGTCATCTTCGCCTTCCTCATCGCCGCCGGGCTCGGCGTCAGCGGGCTGGTGGTGCTGTGGTCGCTCATCCCGCGCATCGACCGGTTCGTGCCGCCCGGCCCGGAGCTCGACGAGGCCTCGCAGCCGGCGCTGTTCGAGGAGATCCGCCGCATCGCCGCGCTGACCCAACAGGCGCCGCCCTCGCACGTGTACCTGGTCCCGGACGTGAACGCGTTCGTCACCGAGCGGGGCGGCTGGATGGGGATCGGCAGCAAGCGCGTGATGGGGTTGGGGCTCGGGCTGATGAGCATCCTGAACGTCAGCCAGCTCCGCGCGGTGATCGCCCACGAGTTCGGTCACTTCCACGGCGGTGACACGCGGCTCGGGCCCTGGATCTACAAGACGCGCGCCGCGATCATCCGGACGGTGCAGAACCTCTACCGCGCGGGCGAGGCGGCCTCCGAGATCGCCACCATCTCCTGGATCCTCGTCATCGTGGGCAAGCCCTTCGAGTGGTTCGCGAAGGGGTACCTGCGCATCACCCACGCCATCAGCCGGGCGCAGGAATACAGCGCCGACAAGGTCGCGATCCGGACGCAGGGCGCGCAGGCGTTGATCGACGGGCTGAAGCGGACGCACCAGGGCGGGGTGGCCTTCGGCCCCTTCATGGACGGCGAGCTGCTCCCGGTGCTGCAGCACAGACGCCAGCCGCCGATGAGCGAGGGCTTCCAGCGGTTCCTCGGAGCGCCCGCCATCACCACCGCGCTCCAGGCGCTGGAGGAGACGGAGCTGCGCGAGGGCAAGCAGGACCCGTACGACACCCACCCGCCCCTGCGCGAGCGGGTCCGGCACGCGGAGAGCCTGGCGGGCCAGAGCCCGTCGACGAAGGAGGACGAACGGCCGGCGCTCGCGCTTCTCGCGGACGTGCCCGGCCTCGAGGCGAAGCTCTGCAGCGCCTTCGTCGAGGAGAACGCCGACGCGCTCACCCCCATCGGCTGGGACGAGAGCGTCACCCTCTTCAGCGCAGGCTGGCGCGAGATCCGCGTCGCCGTTGGCGCGGTGACGGGCAGGGCCACCGTGGCCGAGCTGCCCATCGCCACGCCCGACCTGCGCCGGCTGGCCTCGTCGATCCTGGGCCAGAGCGTAGAAGACGTGGACGAGACGGAGCTGCGGCAGTGGGCCGCCGGCCGCTACGCGGATGCGCTCTCCGCCCTGCTGGTGGAGAACGGCTTCACCGCCTCCGCCTCGCCCGGCGAGCCGTACCAGTTCCGCCGCGGTGGGCAGACGATCGCGCCGTTCCCGCTCGTCACCGCGTACCTCGCGAAGGAGCTCAGCCTGGATGCGTGGGTGTCTGCGTGGCGCGAGGTCGGCTTGCAGGATGCGCCGCTGGGAACCCGCGCCGCCGCGCCGGACGTCACCGCCGCCTGATCGGGCTCGGTCCCTGGGGCCGCCTGCGAGCCCTGGTGGCCCGTCTGGAGGCAGGTACTAAACATGCTCCCCGGCCCTTGTGTGGCGCCACGGGCCGCAGGGGGCCCCACACGGGATTTCGACCTCCGAAATGACTCCGCGACGGCTCGCGGGGTGAAAACCTCGGGCCATGCCTCGTTCACGCCTGCTGGTGCTTCTGGTCCCCTTCCTCGTCGCCTGTACCCGGGAGCCGCCGACCCCGGTCGAGCCGGAGCCGGATGCCGGCGTGACCGTCGAAGAAGATGCGGGCGTGGACGGAGGGATGGACGCGGGCGTGGACGGAGGGATGGACGCGGGCGTGGACGGAGGGATGGACGCGGGCGGGGAGGACCCGATGGATGGCGGCCTCCCCTCCACCTGCGAGGGCGACTGCCGGGACACGACGCTGACGGTGCGCGTCGGCGACACGGAGCTGCCGATGGACCGGGTACAGTTCGGGTTCACCTCGCCGGAGCAGAGCCCTCGGGGACGGTGGGAGCTCTTCATCGAGGCGCACTCCGGCGGCGATCCGGACTGTCCCGAGCAGGACTCGCCCAGCCCGGACCGCACCATCGTCTTCTCCGGCATCGCGGTGCCGACCGACGCGACGGAGCAGACTCGAGGCGACGGACTCTCGGTGGTGCTGCTCGACTTCCGCGGCGACCTGACCAGCGCGCCGGTGGTGCGGGCGGAGACGATCTCGATGATCCCCACCGCCGCGAACCTCTGCCCCGAGTGCCTCACGGATGGCGGCGCTCCTGCCGATCAGTTCCTCTCCTTCGAGCTCACCGCCGATTTCGCCGCGGTCGACGGGGGCGTGCGAGGCCACGCGCATGCGCGCTACTGCGAGTCGATGAACGAGCTCTGAGAGAGGCGCTCGTCGGCGTGGCCTTGCCGACGGAAGATTTCAACCTACATGTCCACTGCCCTAGGGTAGCGGCGCATGAGAAATCATCGCCGCCGCACGATTGCACTGTGCTCCCTGCTCCTGGCCGCAGCGCTCGCCGCCGGATGCGGAGAGGCCTACCAGGCCATGTTCTTCTCCGACGACCAGCTCTTCTTCGAGTACGCCGAGCTGGACGTCCCGCATGAGCGGGTGAAGGGAGATTTCGACGAGGGCGAGGTCGAAGCCATGGCCAGCTCGCCGTGGGATCCGGAGGATCCCGAACCCCTGAAGGTGCACCCGGGCAAGCCCTTCGAGATCGCCATCCCGTATCAAGGCGGGCCGATCACGCGGATCCGGATCGAGATGGGCCTCGACCGTTCCTTCGAGATCGCGATCGACCCGGCGCTGGCCCACCAGCCTCCGAC
Organism: uncultured Myxococcaceae bacterium; assembly: GCA_964502265.1. Classification (GTDB taxonomy): domain Bacteria; phylum Myxococcota; class Myxococcia; order Myxococcales; family Myxococcaceae; genus JAFAFL01. Next base: position 15,004 of record CAZCWA010000032.1, read on the forward strand.
CAGCAGTGACCCCGAGGAGCTCGCGGCGATCAAGGCGGCCACCGAGGCGAGCCAGGGCGAGGGCGTGATCCGGCTCACCGGGCAGATGAAGAAGTCGCTCAACCCCGACGACGCGCGCTCGGCGCATCTGGTCTACCGCGTGGCCGGCATCGACGACGTCTTGACCCGCTCCGCGGCCTACCAGGGGGTGATCATGTGCACCCGGGACGGCGACTGTGAGCCGGACGTGGTGGTGGATGAGCCGGTGGTGCCGCCCGGTTCCGGAGGTGGCAATGGTGGTGGTGGTGGCGGAGGAGGCGGCGGCGGCGGCGGCGGGAGCTGCAACCGGCCCTCGTACAGCGGCCCCACCAGCGATCCGCAGTCGAGCAGCTTCTGCCAGGCCGCGTGGAACTACTACTGCGAGCCCGACAAGCGCGAGGCCAACTGCAAGTTCTACCGCCAGCTCCAGCGCGACAACCCCGGGCTGCCGCGCTGCCCGTATTGCTAGACGAACGCGGGGGTCACTGCGTCGGCGGATCGTCGAAGCGCTTCAAGGCCTCGATGAGCTGGGGATACACGCCGCGGACGTGGTCGTAGAGGGCGCGCAGGTGCTTCGGCGTGCGCAGTCCGCTCGGCTGCCACGCGGCGCCCTCCGCGAGCTGGAACCAGGGCGCGTCCACCCAGTTCACGAGCTGCTCCGAGAGGTCCCGGTGCGCGAGCGCGGTGACGAGGACGCAGCCGGCCACCGCGTCCTGCAGCTTCACGTCCTCGGCGAAGGCCTCGATGGGGATGTCCTTCACGTAGTCGTGCGCGCGCGTGGCGGCGGCGAGCATCGCCTGGGCCACCTGGTCGTCCATCAGCTCGTGGGAGATGAGTTGCTGCAGTGAGGTCATGGTGTCACCGGTCTCGTCTGAAGCGCGCCCAGCTCAGCGCGCGAAGGGGTTCTCGGAGTACGCCTTCACCTGCTCGTCGTAGCGCGTGAGCAGCTCCGGCGTGGGGAGGCTGCCGTCTGCTTCGGCGAAGATGCGGCCCACGTTCTCGTCGCTGAAGAACTCCTCCACCGGGTTCGCATCGCCGATCACGCCCTCGAAGCCGTTCATCGCCCACTGGTTGCCGCGCAGCGCGCCGACGAGGGCCAGCTCGTCCTGGCTGATGATGTTGAACTCCGCCTGGGTGCACACGTAGTCGAAGTACACCTCCGAGTCCGCGTCGCGCTTCGCCTGGTAATCCGCCAGCGCCTCGTCGAGCGGCCGCTTCCCGCCGAGCCCCTCCACCAGCGCCTGCGAGAGGAACTCCACGTCCCGGAACGCGTGGGTGATGCCGCTCGCGGTGCACTGGTCCTTCTGGTAGCCGGCGTCACCGACCAGCGCCCAGCCCGGTCCCCACGCGCGGTTCAGGAAGCCCGGCTGATCCGCGGCGCCGTAGAACTTGTCCTCGCGGGTGCCGGAGGCGCGGATGCGCTCGGCGAGCTCGGGCCAGGTGAACTCGAGCACCTTCATGTGGTTGCCCGGCACGTCGCGGCGGAACTCGTGGAACCACTCGCGCGGTCCCATGGCGACCGCGATGATCAGGTCCTCGCTGGTGTCGTACGCGACCGAGGCGAGCCGGCCCTTCCCGCACCAGTTCGGCCAGACGATGTCGCTCACGTCCACGCCGCTGAAGTACGTGTAGTAGGCGAAGCCGCACTTGAGGCGCTCCTTCAGGCGCTCCGGCTTCACCTTGCGCGCCACGAACGAGTGCCGTCCGTCCGCGCCGACCACCACGTGCGCGCGCTCCTCGAACACGTTGCCGTCGCGGGTGCGGCAGCGGACGCCGACCACGCGGTCGTTCTCGGTGAGCAGGTCCTCGACGATGACGCCGGTGCGGACCTCGCCGCCGCCCTCCGCCGCGGCCTCGGCGAGGATGGGATCCATCACGTGCCGGCGCGGCGCCATGTACACGTTGGTCGCGCACTCGAGCTCCTCGGTGCGACGCCAGCCGTGCGCGCGCGAGAGCCGGTTGCGGATCGCGTCGAGCTCGATCTCACCGGTGATGAGCACGTCCTCGATGCGCGTGTTGGCCGCGGTCCACGACGGCGTGCCCACGGTGAGGATCCGGTTCAGCAGGCCCCAGCGCTTCAGGTACGAGTTCGCACGCGGGTGGAGGAAGTGCGTGCTGATCACGTCGCTGGGGAAGTCCGCCTTGTCGACGATGAGGACCTTCAGACCCCGCAGCGCGAGGAGCCTTCCGAGGGGTGCGCCTGCGACGCGGGCCCCGACAATGATCACGTCGTACATGTCTCTTCCAGTGTGGGTGGGTCGTCCTGCAGCTCGCGGTGGACGCGTTCGCCGAGCGCTCTGGCCCGGTCGAGCAGCAGCTCGACGTCCTTCGCCTCGGTGCGGAAGTTGATGATGCACGCCCTCAGCGCGAAGCGGCCCTTCACGATCGCGTTGGAGCAGTAGGCGCGGCCCTCGAGCTGCAGCTCGGTGAGGAGCTTCGCGTTGAGCCGATCGAGCCACGCGTCCCGATCCACGCCGGCCGGTATGTCGGAGGGCGCGTAGCGGAAGCAGCAGATGGACAGGCCGACCGGGGCGACGAGCTCGAAGTCCGGACGGGACCGCACGCAGTCTCCCAGGTACCTCGCGAGCGCCGCGTCGTGGGCGATCCGCCGCGAGTACGCCTTCGTCCCGTGCGCGAGCAGCGAGAACCAGATCTTGAACGCGTGGAAGGCGCGGGTGAACTGCGGCCCGAGGAACGCGTAGTCCGGACCGCGGCCGGTGCGCTCCTTGTCCTGGTAGATGTAGCTCGCGCCGATGCCGAAGGACTGCGCCAGCGCATTCATGTCGCGCACCAGCAGGCACCCTCCCGAGATGGGCGTGTAGAGCCACTTGTGCGGATCGAAGGCGATGGAGTCCGCGCGCCCGATGCC